>DATMNR010000144.1:0-3557 GCA_035568795.1 Ktedonobacteraceae bacterium | reverse complement strand
AAAGGTTAAACGGCTTCCATCATAGGTATACTCGGCCTCGACTAATTTCATCGGCAAATTGTGCTGTTGAACCTGCCCAGCACACTGGACAAGCGCCTCTTTTTCTTTGCTTTTGAAGGAGAGCATCATGCGCAACTCTTCTTCATGTGCCAAACGGAGTACAGGCTTTAAAGGGTCGCTCAACTCTCTTTCCGCCAACTTTTTCGAGGCTATGACTACTCGTCCTGCTTCTACTCCCCGGCTTGTTTCTACAATAACGTACTGCCCCGTTGAATATGATCCCCCTTGAGGATCAAAATAATAAATGCGTCCAGCGGGACGGAAACGAATGCCGACGATTGTGACAATTTTTTCTACGGTCGACGTTCCAGACATTCTTCTCAATCTCTAACTACATATCGTTCGCGAGAAGGATTGCCTCCGCTACTTCTCGCATAGATTTGCGATTGTTCATACTCGCCTTTTGAATCTTGCGAAAAGCCTCCTGTTCACTGAGGCCTTGTTTTTCCATCAAAACACCTTTGGCGCGCTCAACTATTTTGCGCGTCTCCAATTGTTCACTCAGGGTACGAGTTTTTTCTTCGAGAGCACGAAATTCGTTATAACGAGCCAGAGCGACTTCAATCGCTGGTGATACTTCACTTTCGCGAAGTGGCTTGACGATATAATTCACAACTCCTGCCTCTTTGGCGCGTTCAACGAGTTGTTGATCTCCAAAGGCAGTGAGAAGTAAGACAGGTGCGATTTTTTCTTGCGTAAGTGTCTCCGCTGCCGCTATACCATCCATATCCGGCATGCGTATATCCATTATCACGAGATCAGGACGGATCTCACGAGCCAGATTCACAGCGCTTACACCATCACCCGCCTCGCCGACGACCAGATAGCCCTGTTTAGAGAGAATATCTTTCAGATCCATACGCTGGATGGCTTCGTCGTCTGCGATTATGATACGTGTAGGCATAACGGCCTCCATTTCATTTCAAAACCCAACCTAACTACGACCTCAATGAGGGCAAACTGGCCTCTGTAGCCAGGGTAGAAATTCGATACTGCTCAATTATTCAAAGTATACCATACGAATGCGCTCGAATGATTTATTTCTTGCGTTCTCGCTTCTGAAGATAACGTTGCTGTTCGCGATACTCCTGATAGAGGTCGTCATCAGCGCCTTTTACGCCCTGCTTGATAGTTGGTTGTGAATCTTTCGTATTTTCCGACTGGGAAGAGGATTGGCCTGACCTACTACTTTGCTGACCACTCATCGCCCCAAGACTACGAGGAATAAGATCAAAGCGCGCCAAAACTACCAACAAGATAATCAATGTCAACAGGTAAAGGGCGGTCGATGTTGTTACCGCAAAAGACCCTACTTGGAAAAGCACTTTGTCCAGGTGGTTAGAAGCTAAGAAAGCTCTTTCATATTGCCCAACAAACATTGCAACAACGACATAGATAATCAGTCCGTACAGGTACTTTGTCTTAAAGCCACCTTTCCTTGGTTGAGCCTTTGCAGGAGTTGATTTTGGGGCTACCTTGTTTGTGCTAACCTTGTTTGATTGAGATTGCGTGGGTTTACTTTCATTGGCTGCATGATTATGTGCGGAGGTAGCTCCCGCATTGCGTGTTGCTCGGGCAATACGCGCAGAAGCTTGATCGGCCTCCATAGTACCGTTATTTTCGCTCTTGCCAACACTTGAAAAGAATTTCGGAAAGCGTCGAGGTTGAGTATCCTCAACGGTCTTTGGGGGAACAACTTCTTCGACTGCCTGTTCAGGCTCACTTGATACCTCGACTGATTGATCCTTTGTGGCCAGATCGTTTGAAGAAGAGGTAACCAATACTGGACGGTTCTTACTTGTGTTCTTGCTACGTTTATTTTGCGCGGCTTTCTCTTGCTGCACTTCTTGTGTTCCTGCATTTGTTTCTTGATTCATGTTTGATCTCCACGGGCTTCATTGAATTGGTCATACGACACCTGCTCATCACCATAAGGGTCACCTTGATCAGATGCAAGGTGATGGGTATTCGCCGGATTTATTTGCGGCGTTGGTGAGTTAAGAGTACTAGCAGCCTGAGGCTGCGGTTGTGACATTGATGAGTAAGCAGGTGCTGGCTGTTGAGGGTATGGTGAAACTGCTGCCTGGGACATAGAGTTTGAATACTGCATCGCAGGAGTAGCTGGAGCCATCGATTCTACTGCTGCAAGACCAGCGCGTGCTATTTCATCATCTCGGCCAGGGGCATTGCCACCGCTTACTCCGATACCACCAATGGTAGCACCACCCATGCGAATCGGCCATCCACCTGCAGCCATAATAAATTTACCCTGTGTCATTGTTGCCATACTCGAGGCAAAACCCGGAATACCCGAGCCCCATTGAGCAACAGCATCGGTCGATTGATTGAACATCACTGCTGTACTAGCTTTAGCAAGACTAATGTTACCTGTAGCCCACCCGTAGGGAGCCATCATACGCTCAAAAAGCACGAGGTGACCCCCTGCATCTACGATCGCGATGCTCACAGGGCTGCGCAACTCTTGTGCGCGCTGTTTGCTGGCTTCCAGAATTCTACGCGCAACTTCAATCGTTAAACTCAAAGGTTGCTCCTTTTTGGCGACGTTTATAAAAAGTCACTCAATATCCACACTTGCTATTGCTGCCAGTATATCGTATTGCTCGACTACTCACAAGGGGTATTCATATGAAAGTTATGCGCTCCTTGCGCCATTCTATTTTGCTGTACTTATCCTCAACAAGTTGATTCGCAAGTTCCCATTCCGAGTAACTCAGTGAATCCTGTACAAAATCTACCTGTAAAGCGCTACTAAATCCGCTTTTAAATGCAGCTGCAACAGTATCCCATAGTGCATTGGGAGCAAACGTATGTAATGGTGTCGTTTTTTCAGAATACAAAGCCAGGGCTTCATTTCTTGCAGCTTCACTTGAAAAACGCAGCATAGAGAAGAATTCAGTAGCTCTGTCATCGAGCGGCAATGATCCTTGTTGCAGTAACGTGTCATCTCTCCACACTTGTGCACTGCCAATAAGCTTAAAGCCGCCACACGTCAAATCCGCTTGAGTTGACGAAGCGAAGCAAGCCGCAGAGGGATTTTTGCTTACGCGTCCATCACTTAATTCAGCCTGCACACCGAGGAATGTTAGCGCAGCAAGCAATCCCTGTGCCAGGAAAGCATAGGCAGCGACAACACCAGATGGTACGCCAAAGCGTTTACTCATAACAATGCTGTAGGTAAATTCATCACGATGGTACACAGCTCTCCCGCCGGTTGGACGGCGAACCAGCGCTACGCCACGATCTAAACATAGCTCGCTTACTATTTCTCGTTCTAAACTCTGAAACCGTCCCAGTGAAATCGAGGGCCCAGACCATCGAAATATGCGCAGCGTAGGTGGCACGTCGCCTTTCAAATGATGGATCAGTATAGATTCATCGATGGCCATGTTCATAGCGGCATCGTGTACTTTTGTGTTGAGGAAACGATATGATTCGGACATCAATGATTCCTTATATATTGCATACTCGTGTTATTG
>DATMNR010000143.1:0-9290 GCA_035568795.1 Ktedonobacteraceae bacterium | reverse complement strand
TCACCCCTTACTTCATCCCGATGTCGCAAAACGGGACTTTGATCAGATTCGTGCGGCAGGCGCTGGAAGTATTGTTTATGCAATACATGAACAAGAAGAACAACGCTGGCCTAGAGATCTGGAACGCGGGATGCGCCAGGTGCAGGATGCAGGACTAAAAATACACTTGAGTTTAGGGCGCTATGGTAATCTCTTTGCTGGACCTTCACTTATGCCAAGCTGGTATACTTTTCGCCACCCGCAATCACGCGTGATGGATCGCCATGGACGTCATCATGAAATCTCGTGTTTTAATCATGAATCGTTTCGTCGTTGGCTTTTCAAGGAAATTGAGCGTTACCTGACAAAGTACCCGATTAATGGAATTTTGATTGATGAACCTCGTAGTCTAGATGTCACCTGTTTCTGTTCAGTATGCCGTGCACTATGTCCGGATGTCACAGACCTGGAGCGTTTCCGTAGACGTTCGATGATTGATTTTCTTGGCGAGATATGTGCCTGCGTCAAACGAGTTGATGAGCATTTAAAAACAACAGTCGTTATATTGCCGCAGGATATTTCTCAGGTTGAGGACCTGGCACAGCTTCCTCATCTGGATACTGTTGGTTGCCACCTTTTCTGGAATTTACTGGATGAGGACGTTTCCATAATAGAAAAATGGGGTCGAAGCGTCGTTGAGACAACACGTCTATATAATAAGCGAAGCCAGCTCTGGTTACAAAACTTCAACCTTGATGAAAACAATGAAATGGAACTTGAACAGGCTTTTTGCCAAATGCTGACCGTCGAGCCTGATGATCTTGGATGTTATTATTACTGGAGGAATAATGAAAATCCAACGCGCGTTTGGGAGACGACGCGTGGATTGTTAAGACGCATACCGCGACGCCAGTTACACTGGCAAGTAATAGTGCCTGATCAGCAAGGAGTAAATTAATCTACATGAGTACTGAAGCCTCTGTTCTACCACCACCACAAGGTCAGCGTATTCTCGTAATTATGGCACACCCGGATGATGCCGAGTTCATTTGTGGAGGTACTATAGCCCGGCTGGTGGCCGAGGGCCGCGATGTGTACTATGTGCTCGTGACAAGTGGTAATCGAGGTAGTCACGAATCTGGGATGACGATGGAGCAACTCGGGAAGATCAGAGAAGCTGAACAACGTCATGCAGCCGAAATATTAGGAGTACGAGAGGTCGTATTTCTCGGTTATAACGATGGTGAGGTGGAGGTTAATCTGGGATTGCGTAGAGAACTGGTGCATGCGATACGCCAGGTGCAGCCCGATGTGCTCTTCACTTTTGATCCCTGGAGACCATATGAGCTACATCCTGACCATCGTAATGTCGGCTTGTGCGCACTGGATGCAGTCGCGTCGGCACGAATGCCGATGTATTATCCTGAGCAATTGACAGCAGGGATTACAGAGCACCGGTTGAAACAAGTCTATCTTTTCTCTACCAGTCAGCCGAATCATTGGGTTGATGTCAGTGATTTTATGGATAAAAAGCTAGAGGCGTTACATTGCCATACAAGTCAGATGAGTAACCCTGAAGTTGATGAATTTGTGCGCCAACGTGCTCGTGTTATTGGAATTGAGCATGGATACACCTTTGGGGAATCGTTTCATCATATTGCATTGATATAATGCAACAAAAACGCTGCTCTGGAATGGTAAACACTCCAAAACAGCGTTTTTGTTGCATTATCTATTGTTTGTTAGTCAGGCCAGTTATAGAATCCTTTTCTTCCTGGTGAACCTTCTCAAGCAATTCTCTCAATGCCTTGATTTGTTGTTGGGTAGTGTCATTGTTTTCACTGGCAGTCAAAATCAATGCCTGCACACCCAGAGCAAGCAAGGTATACGCATCGGCTTCATTCAGATCGTATTGAACGTTCAGAAGCGCGGGGAAGCGTACTGCTTCGCGAACTGCCCTGTAGTGTAGCACATCTTCGATAGACATAGAGCTGATATCCTCAGACAGCGAAAAGTCCAGACGTACCGCCGAGATGTTGTCAAAAGCAGTCAGGTTGCGTATAAAGATTGGGTACATATCTCCCGAATGCATCGGAACAGAGACGGCGAGTTCAATATCCTTGATTTGCAAAGAAAGTAGACGTGCTGGGGCCTCTAATGGCAGTAACACATAATTGACGCCTGACTCTTTTAGTTGTTCGAAGTTTTCGCGCTCCAGGTTCTCCCAGCCGCCCGTAATACTCAGTCCAGTAACAACTTTTTCACCACTTGTTTGAGCTGCATCTATCGCATCCTTGAGAGGCTCAAGCGCAGAAGCGTCATGACCATCCCAGGTGAATAGAAGCCCATCAGCGCCTGACTTAATGGCTGATTCGGCATCTCCTGCGTTAATATTGGGTAATTCAACAACGAGCGCAGCAGCTCGTGGTTTGGTTACTGGCTTATTTTTACCAACAAAACCAATGCCGCCACTACTTTGGGCGCGGCGTGCCTGTGTGAACATGTCATGCAATTTAGCCATCTAAAATCGTTTCTCCTTATTGTTTCACTGAAAATCATGAGAGGAAGAGCCAGGGGCTGCTTCTTATCCCAAGACGATTCAGTGTATAGTGCGAGGCTTGGATATAACGGTATTCCCTATGGGTACCATTTTAAGTGTATTATAGCACTTTTTAAGATATACCATAATCAGGAGGCGTGAAAGGAGTCACTCCTATTTTGCTTGCTCTCCATTGTTGCATCGATTATAATGGCGAGGTCACTGACATCCATACATCCCATCAGGGAGATGGAGACACTAAGATAGGCGGTATTGTCCTATGTTGCAAGAAGTAATTGATGAGTATATTGCCTCGCTCTCATTGAAAGAGCAGGGGCGCAGTGGAACAAATCAGAATACGGTAGTGGCCTATCGGAATGATTTGAATCAAGTCTGCTCTTATCTCAAACGGCAGCAGATAGAAAATTGGCTGCAAGTCACGCACGAACATATTGCGGGTTATGTGCTGGAAATGCGAAATGCCCAGGCATATCGTCCAGCAACTATAGCACGGAAGATGGCGGCACTGAAGACGTTTTTCCGCTACCTGGAAAGCACAGGAATTATTACATCTGATCCTATCGAGAAGCTAGATACTCCCCGCATCCAGAGAGAATTGCCTCATATTTTGAGCCAGGAACAAATTAACAATTTGTTTCGCCAGGTAGATGTTGAAACACCAGCAGGGAAGCGCGATTTTGCCATGTTGCATATGCTCTATGCGACAGGCATGCGTGTCAGCGAGCTTATATCACTGAATCTAGGTGATTTTGATGCAGAGGGCGCAACGATACTTTGTCCGGGACGTAATGGCCGAAGCAAGCGGGAGCGAGTATTGCCACTTTCGGTCATAGCCGTGGAGGCAACGGAACATTATCTGGAGACTGCCAGGCAAGGTTTGATAACACGCCATCCAGATGAGCAGGCGCTGTTTTTGAATCATCACGGCGAGCGATTGACACGCCAGGGATTCTGGCTCATCATCAAAGGATATGCACGACAGGCAGGAATTACTGAGATTACACCACACATGTTACGACACTCTTTTGCTATATTGATGTTGCAAGGTGGTATGGAATTGCGTTCGGTACAGGAGTTGTTGGGTCACGCACATATATCTACTACCCAGGTCTATAGCCAGCTTGCGCGTGAGAGTGTAGCCACAGGGGTGTAATTCTGTGATCGAGAGTGAGCATAGAGAAATGACTTTGTTTGAGCAGGTAACGGAAGCCACAGACTACATTCAATCTCGTTCTAGCATGAAACCTGGTGTTGGTGTGATTCTAGGTTCGGGATTGGGCGATCTGGCTACTGAGGTTCAAGACGCAACGGCTATTCCCTATGAAGAGATTCCGCACTTCCTGCGTTCGACTGTCGCGGGCCATGCCGGTCGACTGCTGATTGGCAATCTCGAAAATACGCCGGTGGTGGTCATGCAGGGGCGCTTCCATTTCTACGAGGGCTATACGATGCAAGCTCTGACACTGCCTGTGCGTGTCATGCGCATGCTTGGCGCGTCTAAGTTGATCGTTACGAATGCTGCTGGCGGTCTCAATCCGGCATACCGTCCAGGCGATTTTATGGTCATTCGCGATCATATCAATTTCCTGGGCCTCGCAGGCATGAATCCCTTGATCGGACCAAATGATGAACGGTTAGGGGAGCGCTTTCCGGCTCTGGCTAAGGCTTACGATGCTGAACTGCGAGCACTGGCACGTTCGGTCGCCGCTCAGTGGCCTGAGATTACATTGCATGAAGGCGTGTATGCTCAGGTAGCCGGGCCGAGTTATGAGACGGGTGCGGAACTGAAGTTCTTGCGGTCAGCTGGAGCTGATGCTGTTGGTATGTCGACTGCTCCAGAAGTAATTGTAGCGCGTCACATGGGCATGCGAGTCCTTGGTATTAGTCTGATTACGAATACAGCGACCGGAGATGACAAAGAAGAAGTGAACCATACCGAGGTTTTGACGGCAGCAGATGCCGCAAGACCAAAGTTTGCTGCGCTGGTACGAGGGATTCTTGGGAAAATAGAAGGATAATTAGCTCTTTTTGATTATGACCTGTTGCCACCATATATTGTAATGTTTTCCAGCCCAGTCAGTAAGTGTTGCGAGGTAGTAAGTTCCGGGATCGAGCGAAGGTGATACCTGATATTTCCATGTTGCCTGGGCATTGGCATCGCAGTTTTGTACTTGTGGTGTAGTAGAATTGAAATTGAGTGCTCCTTTACTCTCTCCACCAATTGGATTGTTTATAGCACTTACGGGCGTCCATTCTGTCCTTTGTAATCCCACTGTATTTTTGGTCAGCCAGAGTTTACACGTAATATCCAGTGAATGTACACGGTTGCCGTTTGCATATACAGCGTAGGCTGAATATGTATAAGTTGTTTGACCATTCGCAAGTTCATGATATACAAAAACAGATTTATCAATAACAGGAAAGCCAAGTTCTTGAGGAGTTTGAGTTTGCGCTGTAGTTGGCGTGTGAGTTACTTGTGTAATTGGTGTTGTCTTAGAACCTGTATTGCCAGTTCCTGTCCCTGTTCCTGATTGTGCCTTTGGATGCACAAAAGCTCCTACGGCAAAGCCGCTGATCAGTCCTGAGAGGGCAAAGAGAAGAATAGCGACAACAGCAATTTTGCGTGTTTGCTGGTTTATGTTGTTTGGATGTTGGCTCGATATTGTTTGCATACTTTATGTGTTTCTCTTCCCTCTTGAATGTCCTATTATTTTGATTTCTCTTCCGTCATGATAGCATACAAAGATACTATCTCTGTCTTAATGAACGCGAGATAGCCATATTTGGCCCTATCTTTTATAGTTTCAATTCACTTGAGGAATTTCTGATTGCCCATGTCGGTCGCGAGCGCCGCCGGATGTAGTCAAGTGTAACGAGAGAATCCGATGGGCAAATCTCTAAACAAAGTTTGCCCTGTGGATTCTCTCGTTAGTATGCGCTTATACAGGGATCGATTATGTACGTCTATCGTCCTGAGTCGATCATCATATCGATGACGACAGTTATGGCAAGAATTAAAATGTCATTGGTGCCGGGGATAATATCAACACCATATGTATCTTCCACGTGGAACCACTTTTTCGAAACCTCGGCCATGCGCTTGCGTCCCTCGTGGATCGCATATTCATGATCCACGATATTGCCTTCAACTTCCATATTCTCGGCACCAGCAACATGCACATCGAAACGTTGGCGAAGAGGCGTAACCAATGCTTTCTTGACTGTGGCAAACACATTGTCATTGCGGTAAATACTATAAGTATCTTTGATGTGCATGACCTTTTCCTGGATGGATACCAGTTCGTTGCCCTGCATATCTATAAAGCTCAGGTGTTCACGTAATCGAAATGCTTTACCATCTACAAAAAATACGCGCTGGCCCTGAGCATTCTCAATCCAGTAATCATCACCTATTGAGACCAGCTTTTGTCGCATGCGATAACGTTCACTTCCATCCCATTGCGCTGGTTTTCCCTGTTGATCGGGTTTCTCTGCACCGCCATGCCCTTTGCGAGACAAGTCATTCTCTCCCTACTCGTTTTGTTGCAAAACCAACAACTAAGTATTCTAGCGGACCAAGTGTCATACATTTTCTCCTTTCCCCTGCTTCAAAAGGGGATATCTGCGTTCCATTAAGACCCAACTGGCCTTTGAAATTTGCTGCTAACAGTATAGTATCAAAACAATGAAAAGATATGCTTAAAACGCACTGTTTTTAGCGCAAGATAACTGATTAGCATACGATAGTGCTCATCATAGAGCACTTTCACCAGACAGATTTTTGCATTGACAATGCAAACTATCCTGAGTATTCTAAGAAAGGGATTGTATGATCTGCCTGGATACAAACCTCTCCACTATGCAACGAGTTATGCCAGGATGACTTCAATGACTATACCTTTTCTATACCCTGTGGGGAATGGTTTTATCAACCATAATTGGCTACAATTATGGTTAGCTATTCTTAAGATGTTTCTTAGCTATTTTTAAGGAAGTCAGGCACATGGTGGAACAAGTAGAACAAAAGATTGGAAATTATCGTTTGCTACAGCTATTAGGAAAAGGAGCTTTTGCAGACGTTTATTTAGGTGAGCATCTATATCTGAACACCCCGGTCGCAATCAAAGTCTTGCATACGCGACTGGACTCGGCCATCGTGGCAGACTTTCTGAGTGAGGCTCGCCACATCAGTCACCTGGTGCATCCACATATCATACGCGTGTTCGACTTCGGTTTGGAAGAGGAGACGCCCTTTCTGGTAATGGATTATGCTCCCTATGGCAGTCTGCGCCAGTTGTATCCTCCAGGGACGGTAGTTCCGCTCTCCACCATCGTCTCCTTTGTCATGGCTCTCGCTTCTGCGTTGCAATGCGCCCATGATCAACACCTGGTTCATCGAGATGTTAAACCGGAGAACGTGCTGATGGGACCAAAGCACGAAGTGTTGCTGAGCGATTTCGGCCTGGCCTTGCTATCCTCTGATCAAAAGCCATTGCAGGTCAAGGAACGCTTTGGGACATTGTCTTACATGGCGCCTGAACTGATCCTGGGCCAGCCAGTTCCTGCCAGTGATCAATATATGCTTGCGGTGATGGTCTACGAGTTTCTCAGTGGTCATCTCCCTTTTAGAGGCTTGACTGCTCAAATTTCCAATAAGCACCTGTATGCCCCCCCACCTCCACTTTGCGATTTACATGCTGACATTCCTCGTGCGGTGGAGCAGATTGTCTTCAAAGCATTATCCAAGGAACCCGCACAGCGCTTCGTTGATGTGTTGAGCTTTGCCATGGCTTTAGAAGAAGCAGGCTCAGCTTTCTCATCTCCCTATCCGATGCCAGCTTTACGCACAGCAACTCTCTCCGAGGAAAAAATAAACTCGCAAGACTTGCCTGAACACTATAACACTATCCCTCTGCCACTTACAACTTTGATTGGACGTGAGCCGGAATTACAAACAGCACGAGATCTGCTCCTACGTCCAGAGGTACGACTTGTGACGTTAACTGGCACAGGTGGTATTGGTAAGACCCACCTGGCTCTGGCACTTGCGAATGAATTACAAGAAACATTTGCCGATGGGGTTTCTTTTGTCTCCCTAGCTACGATCTACGATTCCGAACTCGTTTTACCGAGTATCGTGCATGCTCTTGGACTGAAAGAGGTAAGAGATCACAGTCCAATGCAACTACTTAAAACATTTATGCGTGACAAGCACCTTTTAATTGTGCTTGATAATTTCGAACAGGTTCTTCCAGCAGCGCCACACCTCTCCGACCTGCTCTCGTCATGTCCGCAACTCAAGATACTGGTGACCAGCCGCGCATTGCTGCGTGTTTGGGGTGAATATACACTACGTGTCCCACCGCTGGAGTTACCAGACTTGCAACAGTTACCAAACCTTGAGAACCTGTCCAAGATCGCATCTATAGCGCTTTTTGTTCAACGTACTGAAGCTATTCTACCTGAATTCCAACTCACCGATGAGAATGCGCGTGATGTTGCCGAAATTTGTACCAGGCTGGAGGGTGTACCGTTGACACTTGAACTGACCGCCGCGCATTGTAATGTATTATCTCCCCACACACTATTATCCCGTTTAGAGCATCCTATTGAGATGTTGACTGGTGGGAGACGGGACGCACCTTCACGTCATCAGACATTGCGCAATTTGCTAAGTTGGAATGATGATTTTCTCTCTTCTGATGAACAAATTCTCTTTCGAAGGCTCGCAATATTCGATGGAGGGTTTACCTTACAAGCAGCGGAGATCATCATGAGTGTATTTGGAGATATGAGTATTACAGTTCTGGATGGTATTACAGCCCTCATTAATAAAAGTATAGTGCAACAATCTGCCTATGGCAGGGAAGAACCACGTTTCTATTTCCTTGAGATATTACGCGAATATGGTTTGGAACGACTGGGTGAATGTGCGGAACTTGAAAAAACTCGAGACGCTTTTGCTGCTTATTTCGTGGCGCTTGCCGAACATACATTATTCAATACAAATCAAGCCGCCTGGCAAGCACTATTGGAGTGCGAGTTTCGCAATATACAAGCGGCAATAGAGTGGCTGCTGGAGGGTGGTCAGAGTGAGAAGGCTATGCCAATCTTAGCTGCTTTACAAAAAACATCGAAGGTACCTCAAGAGGATAATGTGTTCATCTCAACTCAGATAAAAGCAAGAATACCAAAGGTAGCCAACTACCAGGTGTTCAACCCGTTCGACCTTGACCTTACGGATGTGTACTTTGAAGAAAACAAACGCCTGAATACGCAACATCGTGACCAACAAGAAGTCGTAATCAACTTGAACTACGCGGACAATAATACACCTCGTCGCCGTAATAGTGTGGGTGGGCCTACAGAACCACTTTCGTCTTCAGTCAATGGAGAACTGACGACTCGTGAAATCGAAGTGCTACGCCTGCTGGCGAGGGGTCTCAGCAACAAACAGATCGCTGAACTTCTGGTTTTAAGTCCCCATACTGTAAGCGGCCATATCCAATCAATCTTCGGCAAACTGGCCCTCAATTCCCGCAGCGCTGCCACTCGCTATGCTCTGGAACATCACCTGGCGTAGTTTGCTCGTTAAACTGATGTATTTCCTGGCAAAATAAGTTATACTAAGAGCAATTTTTTGAAGGTGCTTATTTTTATCTCTTGCGTGTGTATCGCAAAGCGGATAGAGCCTCAATGCTCTATCCGCTTTGCGATACACACGCAAGAGATAAAAATAAGCACCTTCAAA
>DATMNR010000142.1:0-7492 GCA_035568795.1 Ktedonobacteraceae bacterium | reverse complement strand
GTCAACCTTGGAAGACCATAAATTGTGCTGGCAACTGATCCACCAATATGATAAGGGACTCCAAGTTCCTCCAGCGCTTTGATAACTGGGGTAATTGCGGCAGTATCTGCGATGCATTCATCGCCGTCTTCTCGCCATGTCAGCCCGTAATCTGTCTGCTAATGCCTGACCATAGTGTCGAGCGACAAAGATAAGAGAGATCTCTTCTTCACTCGCATCGGGATGATCTTTGTGAATACGTTGCTTATTAGCTTCTATGAGAAACTGGCTCCAAGACTGCATAATTGCAAAGCGTTTGGCAATAGATGCTTTGCGAATCAATTCGATTTGTATCCGCTCCATTTCAGGGCTGGTATCTTCTGATTGGGTTCGCATGTGTATTGACCTCTCTTTGCTCGTTCTGTAGGTAGTGTAACAAGCACAGGATAGCATGTCAAAGGACTCGAAGACCAAAATCAGGTGTGAATGATTGCCTGTTTGGTGGTATATTGCGCAGTGTCCCAGTCAAGCACATCAGCTAATTCTGCTTGTAGGGGTTTGAGGTCCTGTTGTATCACAGACTCATCTGGCATTTCGGTATCTTTCCAGATTAGCGAAATAACGATGTATTTTGGTTCCGATTCCTCTTCAAATACGTAGCGTTGCATAGTCCCAGGAAAGAGATAACGTTGAGCTTCAAGGATAGCTTCGAGTTTCTCGATTAAACGTTTTTGTTGACCTGCTCGAACGCGTACACGTATATCCATTCCACGAACTTTAGCCCCTGCTCGATATTTTCGCCAGAGCGGGGGATGTGTACGTACTCGCCCGGTTGGTTTTGCCTTAAACTCTTGAACGGCTTTCTTCGGTATCATATAGATGCCGCCCACCATTTCAGCAACCAAACGTTTCTCTTTGATGTATTCGTATACCGTATAGTACGATACGCCGAGAGCTTCTGCCGCCTCGCTTGTTGTGACAAAGTCACGAGTATTTGAAGTTTCGCTTTCATTCTCCATAAATGTAGTTTAGTTTATAGGTTATTTTATGTAAAGATCACATATTTATTAGTTATTGTTTGCAATGACATATTACATATGCTATAATCATGTCATTGACTTATCTTATGCATGATACAAAAATTTTGAGGCACAAAGTATGCTGCAACTGTACAGGCAACTGAGTGAATTGATGGGTGGTATGTTACCACCTTTCGCTGTCCCTGCACATGATAGTCATGTGTTAGATATAGGTTGGGGTATGGGTGAGAGTATTTATGAGATAGCGTCAACTTATCCAACATTCCACATAACTGGCATTGATAGGGATGAAACTGCTGTCAAGCAGGCTCAATCATTGGTAAATGGATTAAATAATGTTACAGTTGTTGTGCATGATATGTACCATTTTGAAGATACTCTATTGTTACCAGCCTCGTTTGGCATGATTCATCTGCACTTTCTTGCAGGAGAGATCACATTACAACAATTTCCTCTATTCTTACAATCGCTTGCACGCATCTGCCAACCCGGTGGATTATTTGTTTGGACCGAGGCGGAATTGCCAATTACGACGAGTCTGGCTTGCCAGCGTCTTTGTTCGTTAGTGTTGCAAGGATTTCAGGCGAGGGGAAATGTGTTTTCGCAGGGTAATTCATTGGGATTAACTGCACGTATGGGTAGCATGTTGAGTGATGCTGGATGCAAATGCACTCAAACTAAGGCCTACGCCATCGACATTTCAGCAAAATCGCAAGGAAATGATGTATTTATGACTCAGTTGAGTATTTCACGCCAGCAAATTTGCACATTCTTGTTAGAGGTGGGGATAACGACAGTCACCGAGTTCGAGGATCTATATTTAGAAATGCAACAGGAGATTCAGGAGGAACAGTTCTGTGGTCTGTTGTATGTAAGAACAGTGGTAGCGAAGAGGTTATAAATGTTAGTGGCGCAATAATATTTTTCTTACAAAACGCATAGTCCGGGGATGATATACACGTTCATAGTTACCAGGAAAGCGCACAATTCTCCCACCCCATCCGCTTTTAAAGCGGTAAACGCCTGCCATTGCCTCGCTCTGCTCATCTGTTTCAGGGATACCCCAGAAGTCATATGTATCCGCTCCTGCTTGTTTCGCCCAGCGAATAGCCTCCCACTGCAGCAGATAGTTAGGCATGAGTTGGCGCTGTTCATTACTTGAAGCGCCATAAAGGTAAATAGCCTGTTTAGCCACCAAGCCTACAAAAATGCCTGCTAGGAGTTGCCCGTTGTATTGCGCCAGCAGTAATCGTGCCTGATCACGTGGCGCAAAGATTTGCCATGCTCGCCGATAATACTCCAGGGTATGAATTCCAAACCGATCACGGATACTGGTTGTCTGTAAAAGACCATACCAGCTTTGCACATCTTCAACTGTCTCGGCCACACGTATTCGCACACCTTTACGACCAGCTAAACGAATATTATAGCGCCATTTCTCCTTCATGTTCGCGAGCAATGTATCCTCGTCAAGTGTGAGATCAAGCACGATTGTACGTCCCGGTTGAATTGCCTGCACTCGTTGAAAGTGCATCACGTCGAGATTGTGCATCAGCATTTTACACTCTTGGCTCTCAACTTCGCATGCAAACTCTGCCTGTAGAGCAAGTGTGCCTTGTTTGATTAAATTCGAGTGTAACTGCGAGAAAAATGTCTGAACAAGGTATGAAACGTCATGGCTTGACCAATCTAACACTGGCCCCTTTGGAATATATGCAAGATGTCCTAACGCGAGTGGAAGATGAAGTGGGGTACGACGCAGAACTTGTGCGGCTACCACTATTTGTTGTTGTTGAGTATCCCAAAGCGCGAGGCGAAGTGGATGCCAGCCTGCGCTAGCTTTTAGTTCTCCCCACCCCCAACTCTGAAGTAAATGGCCAGAAGGATTGACAGAAATAAATCTATCCCATAGATGTTGTTGCTCAATGGGCACCAGATGCAGCATAGAATAGCGCGACATGAAAATAACTCCTCAATTGAGATACTTCGAGATGTTTACTTTCTTTTGAGAGAGACCTTCGTATAAGGATATAGAGCGTATGATACAATACTACTTAATAGAACGTAGGAGCACATCTCCTCATTGTCCTACAGGAGGCGACCCATGAAAATTGTAATCTTAGGATGTGGCCGTGTTGGCTCAACATTGGCAACCATGTTGGACCAAGCAGGGCATACAGTAACTGTAATTGATTTCAGCAGCGAAGCATTCCAACGCTTGAGTCCTGATTTTGGGGGGGAAACTATTCCAGGCAATGGAGTTGACGAAGAAGTTTTGATAAGAGCCGGGATCAAAGAAGCGGACGCATTCGCTGCAGTCACCAATGGTGATAACCGCAATATCATGGCAAGTCAAATTGCAAAAGAAATCTTCAAAGTAAAAAAGGTCGTGTGCCGTATCTACGACCCTATTCGAGAGGAAACATACCATGAACTAGGCCTAGAGACGATATCCCCGACAAAAGTAGGCGCTCAAATGTTCTTTGATGCATTAGTTGCACCGAAGTAGCATGCACAGAATAGTAGAGCAGGCCACGGCATCTCTTCCAGGCCGATGTCCTGGTAGAACAACTAAACAAGTCAAAATGAGGAAGGGAAACGCATGTATATTATCATTGGAGGTGGTGGCGAAGTTGGCTACTATCTCACCAAGAACTTGTTAACTCAGGGACATGAAGTTCTTTTGCTCGAGAAAGGCTCTGCACGCTACCAGGCTCTTAATGACGAATTAGGTCCTGCAGTTGTGCGCGGTGATGCCTGTGAGGCTAGAACAATGGCAGAGGTTGGAGCGAGTCGCGCCGATGTTGTCATTGCTGTAACTGGAGATGACGAGGATAACCTGGTAATCTGTCAAATGGCGAAAAAGCGTTACAAAGTTGGACGCACGATTGCTCGTTTAAATAACCCTAAACACGAAGAAATCTTTCTAAAGCTTGGAATCGACTTAACCGTTAGCCCTACAAGATCAATTCTCTCACTCGTTGAGTCAGACCTTCCCAGTTCACGTTTCGTACCGCTGATGACGTTGAAAAATGCCGGGTTGGAGATTGTAGAGCTGCGCATCCCAGAGAAATCACCAATTGTTGGTAAAATGTTGCGCGACATTAACTTACCAAGGAGTAGCAACCTGGTATTAATCATTCGAGATAAACAATTTATTTTACCTACCGCCGAAGCACAAATTAATGCACATGATGACGTATTTGCATTGGTCAATCGTGAGGGAGAAGAAGAGTTAAGCAAAGTGTTTGGCACGCTTGATTAGAACTGGTGAAACTGGCAGATTTGTTCTATCATTGCTCTACATCATGTTCGAACTCGGAGAGTCTGCTCGAGGTAGAGTTAGATTTATCCTCTTGCAAGGGAATAGGACGTAACAGGTCAATAAGTTCGATCTTGCCGGTTGTTATGTGTTCTTTTTTCTGCAGGTTTATTGTCCCAGAAGTAGAGGAAGAGGCGAAGTGTGGTGGTATAATATCCATCTTATGTTCTTCTTTAGAACTGGTATTCCCAAAGTTTGCATCATGATGATTCTGCTGAGAACTATGTCGTATCCATGAAGTACGTTTGTTAGCAAGCATCTCGTCAGCACTCTCCCCACGAAATGACCTGTAGAAGCTGGTAACAACGACCCAAACAGCGGCAAGAATTGGTGTTGCTAGCAATGCACCAAAGGGACCAAAGAGCTGTACACCAACAATGAGAGCAAGGATAGAAGCAACAGGGTGTAATCCAACCGCATGTCCTACAATTCGCGGACCCAGGATATTGCTTTCAATCAATTGAATTATAATAAAGTAAATGAGAATCACATAAGTGCGGGGAAAGGGATCCGGTAAAAGTAGCGAAATCAAGATTGCAGGTATAGATGCAAGCGCAGGCCCAACCATGGGGATTGTCTCAAAGATAAATGCCAGGACACCGATAATAAGCGCAAAGTTGTATAATCCCAGGAAATAACATCCAACCCCAGCTAACACTCCAATAATTAATGCAAGGGTTAGCTGCCCGCGAATATAGTTACCAACGACTCGATTGAGTGCATCCTCAAACAACCTTACATGAGGCATCGATTCTTTTGGAGCAATATTTACGAGCGCATTGCGAATACGCTTGCCATCAAGTGCAAGATAGAAACTCAATACAGCCACGAGCAGGATATTAATAATGACATCAGCCACTATCTGTACAATAGAAACTAGATTGGCTGCCAATGTAAGAGCAAGAGCATTTGCCTGATCTTCAATAGTGCTGATCGCTTTGTTAATGGAGGAGATAGGAATACCTTGTTTTATCAGCCAGTTCAGAGTCACAGTATAAGTAGTCGGCAAATTCTGGACATATTGGGGCAAATGAGTAGAGAAGTAATCCACTTGCTGTATGAGTGAAAAGACAAGCGCATAACAGAGAGTAATCAATCCAGACACAACGATTAGATATACGATGAGACTTGCAAACAGGCGTGGCATGTATCGATGCAAGATATTGACGAGCGGCGTGACTAAATACGCCACCGCCATAGCAAGTAAAAGCAATACAATAGCGTGAACAAATATGCTCATGATTGAAAAAGCTGCCCACACCATAATGCCAATACAAATGACAACAATGAGAATATCCCGTATTCGCTGCCAGTTCACACGTTCCATTCGATTTTGCCTCGGGTCAATCAAAAACTACTACCTCTTCAAGTATTTTGGCAGGTATCGGTCAAAAGCGCAAGCTGATACGTTGACTACAATCAATTGAGCTTTCCTTTATAAAGAAAACGTATTTTCTGATTCATTTTAAGAGTGAGAGTTTAATTCCTCCAGAGAAACAACGCGCAGCAAAAGCAGGTTCTCATATGCTGAGGAATCTGATACAGAATACATTCGATAAGGGGAGTGAATATGGCGTTTGTTTCTTGCTTGTCGTATGCAAAGCGTTATCATCGCCTTAACGCTTCGTCTTAGTATAGTAATGACAAACTATCGATTTTTCTTCTTGAAAAAATATAATAGACGGGGACGTGTCCATGAATGTTTCTACCACAAGTTTTACACCTACACAGATGATCCTGGCCTGGACACTTCTTATATTGCTTTTAAGCTGGTTCATCCTTTTTACAGCTCTGGCATTACGTGATTTTGTTAGAAACAAAGTTGAATGGGAAGATTTAGCTACACCATCCAGGTCAATACCCATTGGTAGCATACTACCAAAAGAGGAATATCACAATTTAATCGGGATGGCTGGAGATACTGCACACCACAATCGTACGAATACAGAAACTTCTAGAGATGGTGGTACATCTCTCATCAAAGAAACAATGTGATCAAATACCTCTTTAGCCTGGCCTGGCAGGGTGAAATGTGCCGCCACCATTTATAAACACAAAATGTGCGTCCTGCACGTTTATGATCATATCTAATAATCCATCACCGTTTACGTCCTGAAATGATAGTGTGACGGGTGCAAGATCCTGGCCCGGACCAATAAGTATTGGGCCATTAAATATTCGTGCTTTTGTGGCATCACCTCCGGGCAGTTCGATAATAACAACATGACGATTTAAATTCATCGCAATAAAGTGGCTTGGATTGGTAGCTGAATCGTTATGTCCAACGACAGCATCTGTTTGAAAGGTACGGGGACGGCCATAGTGCCAATCATCCTGGGTTGTCTGCCACCAGGAACCTAAGGCGGTAAAGGCTACCCAACCTATAATCATTATCAACATTGCTATTCCGACAAACACGAGCCAATGGAATTTAAAACCTTGCCCAGAACTTACAGGTTTTTGACGGCCTAGAGGCTGAATATCGTCGGTGTAAATATTACGCTGCCGACCAGTTTCAACAGCAGGTAGACCTGTCTGAGTAGCAGTTCGTCGAGGTGGAATTACTGCGCGGCTTTGACGAGTTTTGCCCGAGGCAAAATACCTCTGATCTGTATTTGGTAGTTCATCAGATCGCCTGCGACCAGTATCCATTCGAACATCGGGCATACTCTGATAACGGCGTGCACTGCTGGGCATACGAGTTGACACATCATCATCATACTCCACGTCGTTATAGATATGGTCTTCAGTATTTCTTATAGATTGTGATGGTACACGTCGATTTCTTTGCTGGGTGCGGTATTCTTCCACATTATCACCGACCTCTCTTTAGAAAATGCTAAAACATAAGTTCTAGTAAATATGTTCTAATTATACCTGAATGGGGCTGAAAGTCAAGCTTTTATGAACATCTGTGCTATTTCTTTTCTCATGATCAATATAAGGATTGCATTAGCTGGGAATTCTGGCATATACTTTTCCCAACAATTGACTCGTAAACTTCATCTTCGCGTCAGGAATAGGAGGAACGCTGCAATGACATTGGCAATCACAAATGGCACCATCATTGACGGTCGTGGAGGTGACCCACTTGCGGGAACACTCCTGATTGAGAAAGAGCACATCATCGCTATCGGTAAAAACGATCAGG
>DATMNR010000141.1:0-3011 GCA_035568795.1 Ktedonobacteraceae bacterium | reverse complement strand
GATGAGTAAGGGTGGACGTCCTAACTTGTTCTTACTGGCCCATGGCATGACCGGCATCGAATAATCGCCAAAGCTGCTCTGGGCTGAAAATCGCAGGTCAATCGGTAACTCTTCGATATCAAGGGATATCTGTTCTTGTCTAAGATAGGATTTGGTAGCCTGTTTAATGAGAGTCGTAAGATATTCATATAAACCTGTTGCTGAAGATTTCGTCATCAGTTGAGCCTTGCTACTTACTGTCATCGTTCCTCGCTTCACATTGTTTTGTACTTTTACATATTCTGATCAAAGTACCTTCACTATAGCGTAGCTTTGCGATGTGGTCAAGTTTTTGAGGTATCAATAGAGAAGAAGCTCCTGGCTCTTACATGCAAGAACCAGGAGCTTCTTCTCTTCAAGAATTTAATCGCTGTTGTTCAGAGGCTTCACGTTACTCTTGCGACCAAGGTAGATACGTTTGGGATCAACAAGCATGCGCAAAGCTTTCAACTCTTTTTCTGCAACTAGACCACAAGACCGCCAGCGAGTTTAATCTCTGGGCATAGTTGGTAGATTAACCAATTTGACCGAGGAAAGTACTCCTGCCAACGCGGTATACCAGGCAGCGATTGCTGTGAGTATGCCTAGCCAACCACCGATCCCGACCCACGTCGTAAATGTACCTGTACCTACTCCTGCTAACCAACCAATGGTCAACGCGAGGAAGGTCAAGGTCAGGAGTCCGAAGACGACAATCAGGGCGAGGTTGAGCTTCAAAGTGCCGATGAACATCAAGGCTGTGAAGATTGTCCATCCCAGTAGGAAGACGCCAACTCCCTGGCTGAGAGCTTTTGCCGCGACAAGTGAAGTAAGGATGCCTGTTATAGGCAAAAGAATAAAACCGAGAGCCATCCAGAAACCACCGTAGGAGCAGAAGGCAGTTGCGCCAAAGGTATTGCCTGCCCTGAACTCCTGTATGCCTGCAACGAGTTGCATGAGGCCCCCATAGAAGAAAGCCAGGCCGACAACGACAGTACCACCTGATGCTACTGCTGGGAAGATGAAGCCGGCATTGGAACAGCTGAGAACGAATGTAGTAAGTGCAAAGGCGCTAAGGCCAAGAGGTGCGGGGTTTGCGATTGAGGGGGCTACAGCTTGTGCGCCCTCCTCTGCTGCATATAGGGCCATAAAGGGTCCCACCTTTCATTAAAAGACTAGCAAATGTACAATCAATTGGTACACACTGGGTTATCGTAGGAGCGCTTCCTACAAAAACTGCTTGTCGCGGACATCTGTGTTCGCTGATAGGTAGGATATGTCATCCACGACTCTTCGTGGATGGCTTCATGATCGCCTGTGGAAAGGCGAAAACGTTCTACAAAGCCTTCAAAGAGAACTTATAATTCTTAACGAAAGCGATTTGGATCAATACCTCCTTTCTTTCCGCACATAAAACTTTACTGCTTACCTTCCTATGTTTGGTAAGTTTATACTTTAAATATTATAGCATAGAAAAAGCCTTTTGTTGTAGGATTCACCAGTGATATCACGGATTTGTGACTGAGTGCTTTGCCTTAATTCTTTGCGATGCCATGTACCTTGAGCGTCGTCTCTTGTAAATAATTACAGGTTATGGTAGTATTTTAGCAGGAAAAGTGATGTACTTTTCTGATTCTCCCGAAAAATATCATTCCTGCCGGTCTTTTCGCAATAAACAATTATTGAGTCAGGAGGTGAATGCCCTACAACCCCCCAATCAACGCTCAATAAAGACTATCACGGTTATCAAGCGGTGCTTGAGGCATATGTGTTAACTCTCAAACTTCCAATGTTTTCGATGAGCATTTGTTGTTCTTTCATACATTCTTGGTCTAACACACGACTGGAAAGAAAGGATAAGAGATGATGTCACCATAGAACACTGATTATCGTAAGTGTTATTGCAACGTACACCGCAGTGCGGGACATATTTTCATAAATGTAGGAGGTAATTAACCTATGGCAAATGAAGAAGAGGGAACTCTCGTCTCCGAATCACAGATCGCTGTTCACTGGCGAGAGGAAGAGTACTTTCGACCCCTTCCAAAGTTTATTGGACAGGCAAATGCAAGCGATCCGAGTATCTTTGAACGGTTCAATGAGGAGCAATTTCCTGAATGCTTCAAGGAATACGCAGATCTGCTCACCTGGGACCACTATTGGCACACGACGCTGGATACCAGCAACCCGCCGTTTTGGAAGTGGTTTGTTGGCGGTCGTCTCAACGCTTGTTACAACTGCGTCGATCGCCACCTGGAAACCAGTCACAACAAGGCGGCTTTGATCTGGGTGCCCGAGCCGGAAACAGAAGAGACCAAAGCCATCACCTATCAGGAACTCTACGTCAGGGTCAATGAGTTCGCCGCACTGCTTCGCGAATTTGGCGGCGTCCAGACTGGCGATCGTGTTACCTTCCACATGCCTATGGTCCCTGAGCTGCCTGTTTCTATGCTGGCCTGTGCGCGTCTTGGTGTCATCCATTCCGAGGTTTTTGGTGGCTTTAGCGGGGCAGCTTGTGGAGGCCGCATTGCCGATTCGGGCAGTCGCATCCTGGTGACGGTGGATGGCTACTATCGCAATGGAGAGTTGGTCGACCACAAGGCCAAGGCCGATGAGGCAGTAAAAACGGCCCATGAACAAGGTATGGAAGTGGAGAAAGTCCTGGTCTGGCGGCGCTATCCTGGTCAGTATGTCTCCAAGACTCCGATGGTCGAAGGTCGGGATTTCTTCGTTGACGAACTGCTCGCGGACTACCACAGGAAAATCGTTGAGCCGGTATCTCTGCCAGCCGAAGCCCCACTGTTTCTCATGTACACCAGCGGCACGACTGGTCGACCCAAGGGGTGCCAGCATAGCACTGGAGGATACCTGGCGTACGTCACAGGCACGTCCAAGTACTATCAGGATATCCACCCCGAGGACACCTACTGGTGCTTCGCCGACATCGGGTGGATCACTGGGCACTCATACATCGTTTACGGCCCTCTATCGCT
>DATMNR010000140.1:0-5648 GCA_035568795.1 Ktedonobacteraceae bacterium | reverse complement strand
TCCTGTTTGCCCTGTCGATAATCATCGAGATCTGCTGATGCTTTCGCTCAAACAACGCCTGGGTATCTCATGGGATGGCACAGTAGATATGAGTAAGATACTCAACTTCCTACCTGCTGGATGGAACCCAGCGTTATTGCTCAGCCGCTTGCGCGAGCAACCTATGTTTAGCGATACGCAACTCATACCAGAGAATTACCTATTGCATATGGTTGCGACTTCGAAAATACAGACAATGCTTCCGGGAACTGTCGTTGTGCATGAAGGGGAGTTTGGACGGGAGATATACTATATCCTGGAAGGTCGCTTCGAGGTTTCCTCAACGGGGCTTGATGGGACACAGTTACCCGTGGCGATCTTGCGTCGAGGAGAGTATATGGGCGAGCATGGGATGCTGACTGGACAACAACGAAATGCGACAGTCCGCGCTCAAACAGCAGCGGTCGTGCTTGAAGTGCCTGAACAGGTTATGCAACATTTGATGGAGATTGTCCCGGCTGTGCGCCGCTTTTTCGAGCAGTTGAACATTTCTCGTTCTATCGAAGCCATCATCAAGCGTATGGCACTCTTTCAAGGGGTTTCAGCTTCCGACATACACACGATTGCCGAACAGGCAGAAGTGAGGGCTTATGAACGTGAAGAGCGCCTCTTTAGTGAAGGCGTGGCTAGCGCTACACCAGCACGCGAATCACTCCACCTGGTCTTAGATGGATTCGTGAAGGTTGCTCGACGCACCAATCCTGGCACGGGTCGAGATAAAACGGATGAGCGCATTATTGCTTATCGTCAGGGAGGAGATTACTTTGCTGGCGGGCTTGATCTTCTTGGGGATGGGAAGGCTGTTACGGTTACTGCAATCACACGCACGAGGGTAGCCGAAGTACCACAACCAGTGTTGATGAATATCTTTACGCGCTATCCGATGGTTAGCCAACACTTCAATATGCAATCACAGCAGTATCGTGACTCCGCTGCAGATGCCCAAACTGGCTTTTTCGATCCCCTCGCGCCTACACAGAACGAATTTGTTCAGCCGCACTCAGGTGCAGAAGCTCGAGCAGGGCTGCGTTCGCTTGTGAGTGAAGGAGTGATCGAGGGAACGGAAGTACTGGTGATTGATCTTGACAAGTGTATCCACTGTAACGAGTGCGAGGAGGCGTGCGCGCGTCGTCATGGGCATTCACGCATGAACCGTAAGGGCATGATTGTTGGAAATATCAGTATTGCGACCGCCTGCCGACAATGCCAGGATCCCGTATGCATGTTATGCAGTCGCGCGGGTATCGCAAGACTACCAAGCGGCGAAGTCTATATCACCGAAAGCTGCATAGGGTGTGGCATTTGCGCTGAGCGTTGTCCCTATGACAACATTTCGATCATGACACTTGAAGACGAGTTTGAATCCCGCACTAGTTTGAACAGATTGGGAGACTTCTTCAGGAAAGGCTCTGGTAAAGAGCGCGGTCGAAAATCGCTTCCTATGATGCAGAGCGATCTCATACCAGGACCTCTCAATAAGCATCAGCCCGTTGATGCTTTTGGTGAGATGCGTAAAAAACTGGCAATCAAGTGTGATCTTTGCGCTGGATACGACAACCAGGCCTGTGTACAAGCCTGCCCGACTGGCGCCGCAATCCGCGTCCAACCAACTGCATTTTTCGGATCAACTGAGGATATACTGAGGCGAAGAGCGCACTAGGAGGATAACGTCATGGCTCTTGCAACAAAACCATCTTTACCAGCACAGCGGCGTATCTGGAAAGCGCCTACCACTAACGCCTGGTGGATATGGCTCGTAGTCTCGCTTCTCCTCTATGGGAGCGTCTATGCTTTGTATCTAGTTGCTATCAAGACTCAACCATTCCCTGGGCCATTCAACGACCCATTGCGCAGTTTTGGCATTCTTTCTTTCTTACTGGTACTTTCAACAGCTGCTTACTCGTTGCGCCGTCGATTTACGCGCGGGCTGCCAGGGATGGCACGAGATTGGCTCTGGATGCATACATGGATTGGTATAACTGCCCTTTTGATCGCTTTCTTACACGAAAATTATGCACACATCCTGCATGACTATTGTCAGAATGCCAGTTGCCTTACCCAATCTTATTGGGGAACAAGCGCGCTTCTCGCTCTGCTCTTTCTTGTTCTCAGTGGCATATTCGGACGTCTACTTGATTTCTGGCAGGCGCGTATCATTGCCAGGGATGCTAGCACGAATGGTGTTGGTATCGCTCGTGCCCTTGAAGAACAAATCCTGGAACTAGAATATACAGTTGAGAGACTAAGCGCGGGTAAATCAGAACAATTCAAAGCATTTTGCCTGCAGGCACTCGAAGCGCAGAGCGGGCTACCCAGCAAGACGCCAACACTTGAACCAGGTGAGCAGGCTGATTTTCAAAGGGCATATGAGACATTAACGATTCGCGCAAACCTGGAACAATCATTACAAAAGCAGAAGCGCGCTCGATCGATCATAGGCTCCTGGCGTTCGGTACACATAGTGCTGGCATGCCTGGCGCTGCTGATTATTCTTTTTCATGGCGTGATGGAAATGCTTACTAATGTATTGCATATAATCAAGCCACTATGAGAAGACAAGGAGGAAATGTACAAGCATGATATACTTCGATGAGATGAATACGTTTGCAGATTGACAAATTATGTGGGATATCGTGAAAACCACGGAAGGCCGATAAATCGGCACCTACAAGTGTTCGGGTTATTTTGTTCAGCTGCATTAGTTGGCTATGTTGCGTTAGAACTATTATTCAATAAGATTGGGCACGATGACTTGATAAATATGATGATAGAAGACAGAGGAGATTTGAACAATGCAATGTCCACGCTGTAATGCGCAACTTGAAGACGATACCGTTTTTTGTGGCACCTGTGGAACACAAATAACCCCAGTTCAGGCGCAAGGAGCAACAGTTACTTCCAAAGCCAGTGAAGGTGAAGACGGCTTTGCAACAGTCATATCCACAAGACAAAGTTCCCAGACCCCTGCGCCACAAACTCCTGTCAGAAATAACGCTCTTCGTTCTGATACTCCTTACCGAGGTGATGATACTCCTACTATCCTTTCGTCGTCACCGCCGCCAGCACGCAAGAACAACACCTGGCGTATAGTATTCATCGTAGTCATGGTGCTGCTTGTAATAGGTGTTGGTACTATAGGTACCATTGCATTTGTGAAAAACCATACTTCTACGACAAACAACGGTTCCACAAACACTTCGCTTGCAACGAATGCCAACGGGACGGTTAGCTTTAGCGATAGTCAGAATGGTTCTGGACATAGCAATGTAGTCACTATCAACGCCAGGGGGCTGACCGCCCCTCCCGCTGGTTCACAATATAATGCGTGGATTGTCGATACCCAGAGCGAACGCTCAACTGGTCTGGGGACGCTGGTGAAGAACAAAGATGGAACATATACATCCAAATCCACTAATAACCACAACGTGCTCAGCCTGGGAAGTAGGGTCGTAATTACGCTGGAACAGGGCGCAGTAACCGTGCCAACAGGCCAGGTGATACTCTCGGCTAGTTTTCCGCCAAAGGCATTTGTACATATCAAGCATTTACTCGTCAGTTTTCCCGATACCCCCGGGAATATTGGTTTGCTGGTAGGATTGGTTGACCAGGCACAGAAATTAAGCTCTGCTTCCCAGTTATTGCAAAGTTTTTCAGCCAGTAAGAATAACTTTGCGATTCAGTGCGCAGCTCAGAGCATTATCGATATTGCCGAGGGTTCACAAGGCACGCATTACCAGCCACTTCCAAACCAGTGCGCCTTAATAAATATCGCTGAGGTAGGCGATGGATATGGCTTGCTGGGCACCGGCGGATATATCGCGAATGGAGAAGCTCACGCATCGCTTGCCGCGACTCAATCTG
The DNA here is from genome assembly GCA_035568795.1 of Ktedonobacteraceae bacterium. Taxonomy (GTDB): domain Bacteria; phylum Chloroflexota; class Ktedonobacteria; order Ktedonobacterales; family Ktedonobacteraceae; genus DATMNR01. The sequence goes on along the minus strand of DATMNR010000140.1, from coordinate 1,748 downwards.
ATACGACTACCACTATACGCGTACATGCCGGGCATGTAGCTATATGCCTGCAGAATATGAATGGTTGGATCAGCACTATAGATCACGATGCGCGAGACTTGCTGAATAATCCTGGTGACGCAACAAAAGTACAAGAGATTGTAACGTTAGCGAACCACGCTTTTAATGGTTTCGATGCAAACGGTGATGGCAGTATCGACCCGATTCCAGGAGAAGGAGGAGCTGTCACAGCGTACTTCCATGGACAATTGATGGCAGTACTGGTACTTGCACCCGGATCATAATGCGTAGATAGCCATCAGCTGGGATTTAGGAATGGGAAACGATGTCCAACGAGCGTGACAATACCACATTCAAAGTTGCTGCCGTACAGGCCACACCCGTGTTTCTTGATCGTGAAGCAACGATTGACAAAGCGTGCGAGTTGATTGCTATTGCTGGTCGTGAAGGCGCTCGCCTGATTGTCTTTCCAGAAGCGTTCATCCCATCCTATCCAGAGTGGGTATGGGGTATTCCACCTGGTGAGCAAGGTTTACTCAATGAGCTGTATGCAGAGTTGCTCTCTAATTCTGTTACGATACCCAGCGACGCGACGGATAGACTGTGCGAGGCTGCAAGGCTTGCTAATGCCTATGTTGTGATGGGAATGAGCGAACGGAATGTCGAAGCGAGTGGTGCAAGCCTGTATAACACGCTGTTGTACATAGATGCACAGGGGAAGATTTTAGGGAAACATCGAAAGTTGGTACCAACGGGCGGCGAACGACTCGTCTGGGCGCAAGGTGATGGTAGCACGCTACAAGTCTATGATACTCCATTGGGAAAACTTGGTGGGTTAATTTGCTGGGAAAATTATATGCCGCTGGCACGCTATGCTATGTATGCCTGGGGTACGCAAATCTATGTCGCAGCAACTTGGGATCGCGGCCAACCCTGGCTCTCGACGTTACGGCATATCGCCAAAGAAGGCAGGGTATACGTGATTGGTTGTTGTATCGCGATGCGTAAAGATGATATCCCAGATCGTTACACCATGAAGCAGAAGTATTATGCTGAAATGGATGAATGGATTAATATTGGTGACAGTGCGATTGTCAATCCCGAAGGAGAATTTATCGCCGGGCCTGTGCGCAAGCAAGAAGAAATTCTCTATGCTGAGATTGACCCGCGCATGATGCAAGGTCCGAAGTGGATGCTCGATGTGGCCGGGCATTATGCGAGGCCAGATGTGTTCCAGTTGACGGTACATACGGATGTGAGGCAGATGATCAGGGTGGAACATGAATCTAAATGAGCGATAGCTACCTACCCTCCCTGCACTGGGAGCCGGATCTCCAAAAATGGATTCCCAAACGTGGCTTCACAGTAGTTGAATTGCCTGTCGAAGTTGACCCGAAGACCTTGCCAATGCCGACTTATCGAATTGGCGAACGCGTGCGTTTCTCGTGGTATGGCACAACACCATGGGAAGGGGAGATACGGGGAATACAGATAGCCGGTTGTGAATATGATGCTTACAATGAGGCGATTGAGTATACTATTCAACGACGGTACTTACGCCAAAATTCGATGACCTACCTCATTCAGGCCCGTGGACATATTCGAATGGTAACTGCGCCTAAGATCCTGGGTATATCGACAAACACCCATCTGAGCGCTATTTGGGAACATGGATATGAGGAGTTTGAGGAGTAGCCAAGCGTATACCAGCATGGTAGTATTAGAGAGCAGAAAACTCCTGTAGTGCT
>DATMNR010000139.1:0-8008 GCA_035568795.1 Ktedonobacteraceae bacterium | reverse complement strand
CACTTGCTACTAGCGGACATTCCCTGGAAACACAACAAAAGAACTCACTCATGGCTCAATACAACGACCTTGAGCGTTTTACAGATGTCGAACCTGGATTACAACGCTTGAAAGATGCGGGCTATACGATGGTTGTGTTCTCCAATGGTAGCCCTGCGATGCTTACAGGTATTATGAACGCAGCAAATCTAAATCCTTATTTTAGGGGATTTGTGAGTGTTGACGAGGTGAAAGTATATAAGCCCTCACCTATCGCCTACAAACATGTGGCAAACAGTCTTGGCCGACCGATTGGCGAGGTGCGTCTCATCTCCTCAAATCCTTTTGATGTCATTGGCGCCGAGGCCGCGGGTATGCAAGCCGCATGGGTGAATCGTTCTGGCGGTTTGTTTGACACGCTTTCACCCAAGCCACACCTTGTCGTCAAGTCCCTTGTTGAGCTTGCGAGCATACTGGCGCCGCTTTAAAAGCATTGATCTAACAGCATATCAGGTGAGGAGAGCAAAAAACATCAGCCACAACCCTTAGTTCGTTTTTATTGCTATGATGCCTATCCCTGCGATGATGAGGATAGCAATACATGCAACAGCGAAACTGGCCCACCCTGTCGTTCCGCCTACAATAACCACGAAGAGAACACCAAACAGTAGAATCAGCCCCAGCGCAATCACCGCCAGTGCGAAACAGAGGATATTCGTCTTGTCACGTGGGTGCGGATAGACTTTGCCGGACGGTCCTGCTCTCAACTCTTGCTCATAGGGTGGCTCAAAGTGTTGGTAATCAGATGAAGTATGTCCCTCGTATCTCCCATAATCTGCAACGGCTTGCTGGTGGATTGCTTCATTGACTTCCTTTTGTGGCATCATATAGTATGCTCCTCTCGTTCAAACGCTCTGACATACCAGGTTTTCTCGTTCAATATACGCTCGAACTAGGAGAGAGTTGCACCTTGCAAGCTCTCATCTCGCAGGGAAACACATGATGGAATGAAGACCACTTGTAGCCACGTCGCACTCTATAGCCTACTTGCTTGTATCTTTTTGCGCATCCCGTGCGCTGAGCGCCCACCTTAGTGGGGTCAACATACGATAGAGTACCGTGCGGATGGACGCATTTTGCCAGATATTCCAAAACTGTGACCACTGGACTTTAGGATCTAAACAGACAACCCGGGTTTGCACAGGCTCGCTTACATTATAGTGTGCTGCCAGCGATCTGAGTATATATCGCCAGAATCTGTTTTCCGAGTAGGTTGCACCCAGGCGAAAGCCTATTTCGTATACCGGGTCGTTACAACGTACGAGCAACTGAATCTGGGCGATCGTGCAAGCATCCTCTTCATAGGCGCTGAAGGTAATCCAACCAGCAAACATATGACCAAGTGGGTTCATGAACGTAAAGGATTCGTCGTCAGCGTAGATGATCAACACTCCGGTAGAGATTGGAACGCCAACTGGTATGTCACCGGGGAGCAGCATGTTAATGATTCCCACCTCACCAGGGGCAATGCCGGTGACTGATTTATAGAAATGATCCCACTTTGGCCAGAACTCAGGGAAGTTCTCTTTCCACGTTTTGATCACTTCAGTTGATGTGACGGAAGCCCCACTGAGACGGACTCTAAAAGTTTTTTGCCACAACTGACCGAAGCCTTGCAAAGGCCCTACAAGCTGGTGTCCGTCGACATTCAGGTTAAGTGCCCCTGTAGGAGCTTTTCTCACCTTCATGGTCGAGACTGGCTGCGCCCAATAGGTAGCGTCTCGTGATTGCTTATCCGTAGATGGTGTAGATGATAGTATCATTTCGAACTTCCTTTCGCCAGGGAAATTTACCAATTTTTTCGAATTTCGATTTCATACACATTCATTATTCTTCATTGTACTGAGTAAATGTCCTCTAAACGTTACGGAAAGCGTTACAAAAGTTTTTGTTTTACACTTCATAGGTTGCTACTCAGACTTTGGACGAGACTACTCCCTCTGATTGAGAGGCCTCCACATCCTGCCGTGTTCGATTTGGCTTATACGAAAGACGACCTCTGGTAAAGACAAGGAGTAATACCGCTGCGACGAGAGGGAAAAGGAGAGCTGACGCCAGGCCATAGCTTCCGAGTTGAGATGCGGTCAAGAGATGCGTGATGAAAGCACTCCCACTATTGCTGGCATCCAACGACGCGTGCAAGAGGATCGCGATGAGGATGCTACCCTTTGTGTTGTTGAAGACCCAGATCATGAAAATTCTCGTCAGTATTGCCACTATGATCATGAGTACCATCTGCACGATCATAGTGATCGCTCCTACTTTCTGATCAAAAATCTGTCCCGGAACAAAGAAGGCGGGCAGGTGCCACAATGCCCAGAGCGGACCAAGGATCAGCGCTGTGCGCACTGCCCCGAAGCGCTTTTGCAAATTAGGCACTGCATAGCCCGACCAGCCCCCTTCTTCCCAGATTTGCACAGCAACAGTAATGATCAGGACGTTTGGCAGGAATGTCGTAAAGTACAAGGGCCATTGCTGGATCAAAGCTGTCAGTGGTGCTATCCCCAGAAAGACACTCGCGCACACAAGTTGAAACACGGGCACACCAACGAGTACGAGGAGGTACCAGCGAAGACCGACACGCCAGATCACATAGCGCCGCAACAAATGCTGCATCCCTGCTTTTCCTGTAGTGATGGCGGTCACCGTAAAGGAGGCCAGGGTCGGCCCGAGGAGGGCACCCAGTGCCGCGAACAAGTAAGACGGCGGCCAGGGTCCTATTTCTGGGATGGTGTATGGGAACAGGCCCAGGCCATTCTGTCCAAGCACCAGTGGCAGGAAAGCAATCCATGTTCCAGCAAACGCTATGACAAAGAAGGCAATCAACGGATGCCGCATGATAAGACGCTTGAGCGGTGATGAGACTGCTGGTAGCGAAGTAGTTGCAGTAGTAGACATAATTAGTTACCTTTCTTGCAGGTTAATACCTACATATAGATGTTCATGAGAAGGTCAATGCTGATTTTCATGACTTATTAAGAGTACAAATCTCTAACGCACATTGTTTCTTCGCTTTGCCAGGCGAGAAGCAGCGCTTTGTCTTTAATGTCTGCTTCCTATCTTCCATCCATTGTTCAGGTGAAACTTTTAGCCAGCGATTTCGAACTCTTCGCACAAAAGGAAGACGAGGAAAGGATGCAGGCTTTGTGATATTATGGTTTGCGTACTGTTCATAGACCTCACGAGTGGCAGCGCCTGGTTCCACACCCAGTTCGCGTTCAAGGACGGCGATGCAATTCTGATAGGTACGCTCGGCTGCAGCCTGATTATCACAGATTGCATACAAACGTATGAGACTACGATAAGCTGACTCTTCCAGGGAGTCGTATCGCAACAAACGTTGGGCGATACGAATTGCAACCTGGTAGTCACCCTCCTCTTCAAGCAATTCCATTAGACGCATAAGAACGTCGTGGAAGAGCTGGCTTAAGCGATCCCGTTCTGGAAAGATCCACTCGTCGTAGCAACCGGGAAGTAGTTCTCCACGATAAAATTGGACTGCTTGCTCTAGTGCGATGCGTAACGCAGAGCGGTCACCCTGCTTTTCAGCGTGATCTGCATAAGCAATAGCCCGTTCGAAATCCAAAACATCCAACACGCCAGGCATAGTATGACGCCAGTGAAGAGTGTGTCGGTCTATTTTTAACATGAGATTGGTATCTGGAAGCTTCTGGCGCATTTTAAAGAGCAGATTTCGTAGATTGGTGCGCGCCTGGAACTCGTTCGAATCTGGCCAGAGCAAGAAAGCTAAATGAGCTCGTGACTGAGGCGCATGAGAATGAAGGGCGAGATAGGCAAGCAAGGACTGAATGCGGGGTACGTCGAGAACCATCAGAGGTATATCGCCGAGTATCAATTGGAAATCGCCGAGCAGGTGCATCGTCATGGCAGGATGGATTTGTGTAATCGTGCCAGAGACAACGCTTTCTTCTGCTGTTGTGCAATCTGATATCGCTTGTCTAGCGATATTTAGGTTCGTCCTCATCTATGTTGTCCTTTCGACCTCAGACGCTCAGTCGCGGGCAGATATGGTACAATATTTCACAGCATTAAGGGTTTTACCTTTGCTTATAAAAAGTATAAATCCAGATGTCGTCCCGCATAACTGGCATCCGAACTATTTTCCCTAGGACTTTGGGCGTAGAAGTGAAGTACGATAAAAGGAGGCGAGTAAATGGCGATTCGTATTGTGATAGCTGACGATCATAGCGTTGTACGCCGAGGTCTGCGAATGTTTCTGGCGATGGACCCGGAACTTGTGGTGGTGGGTGAAGCTGCTGATGGGGAAGAAGCTGTACATCTGGCACGACTGCTCCTGCCTGATATTGTGTTGATGGACCTCTTGATGCCGGTCATGGATGGCATCACTGCTACAGCATTGATCAGGAGTGAGTTGCCTGACACGGAGGTACTTGCCCTCACCAGTGTGCTGGAGGATGCCTCGGTGGTTGGCGCCGTGCGTGCCGGAGCCATCGGTTATCTACTCAAAGATACAGATGCCGATGCGTTGTGCCGGGCCATCAAAGCAGCAGCCGCGGGACAGGTGCAATTGACACCTCAAGCAGCAGCACGGCTGATGCAGGCTGTGAGCGCGCCTGAGAGTCCAGAGGCGCTGACAGAACGCGAGACCGAGGTGCTTCGTCTGCTAGCACAGGGGAAGGCCAACAAGGAAATTGCCCGCAGTTTGAGCATCTCGGAGAAAACGGTCAAGGTGCATGTCAGCAATATCCTGTCGAAGCTTGGTGTGCAGAGTCGCACACAGGCTACACTCTATGCTATCCGTGTCGGACTGGCCTCAACTGGTTCATCAGATGCGGCGAGATGAGTACACGCTTAGCGGGCGCAACCAACGTAAAACAAAGTATTCCCTCCAGGTGAATGTGAGTAAGCGCTCCTCGTTATAGATGAGAAAGGGGATAGCTAATGACCCCCACAATACAGGACACCCTCTTAGAACTCTTCGACAACGTACGACAAAACCCCGATACACTGCCCACAGTGCCAGTTGATAGTTGGCAAGAGGGTTCGGTGGAGTGGAGTCTGCTGTCTGGCTTCCATGGCATGCTAGAACAGGTACAGCAGCGCATGCATCAATTCAGGCAGATGGAACAACAGTTGCGAGAGCGAGAAGAGCAATACCGCAGCATCTTCGAAGCTGCCACCGACTCATTGACTATTTCTAGTCTCGATGATGGTCAGGTCGTCGAGGCTAACCCTGCGACATGCAAGATGCTTGGCTATAGCTATGAAGAGCTGATTGGGAAGTTACCTTGGGACCTCGTTCCTCCCGATAATCTTCCTTTGGTAGTAGAAGGTCTCCAAACTCTAAGGGCGGGAGGGCGAAATGACCTGATGATGTTGACACTGCGTAAAGATGGCACGTCTTTCCCAACTGAAGTACATTCAACTCTATTCAATTACAAAGGCAAACCCCATCTGCTGACCGTATCGCGCGACATCACCGAGCGGGTACAGGCCGAGGAGCTACTGCGCGAGCGAGAAGAGCAGTATCGAAGTATCTTTGAAGCCACCAACGATGCAGTATTCATCATGGATCTGGATGATGGGCATATCGTCGAGGCCAATCCTGCGGCATGCAGCATGTATGGATATTCGTATGAGGAGTTTATCGGTCTGCCACCTAGCGCAGTCATTCATCCAGATAGACTCCCTGGTTTAATAGAAATAAGCCTTCCTTTTATCAGGGCAGGTGGCAAGCGACATGTACAAGGAGTGAACCTGCGTAAAGACGGAAGCGCGTTCCCTATCGATTTACATCAAACCGCCTTTACCTATCAAGGCAAACCACATATTCTGTCGGTGATGCGTGATATTACTGAGCAGGTACAAGCTCAAGAACAATTGCGGGAGAAGGAAGAGCAATACCATGCAATCTTTGAGGCCACTTATGACGCCTTGTTTATTATGGACCTGGACGGGTTTCTTGTTGAGGTCAATCCCGCCTTTTGCAGAATGTTTGGCTATCCTTATGAAGAGATCATTGGCTTACATGCTAGTAACCTCACTGCTCCAGTATCTCTCCCCAATCTGACTGAAGCCCTGAAGGTGCTTAAAGCAGGGAAAGGCACCCAAACGGAGATGGGGCAAGGCTTGCGCAAAAATGGGACGACGTTTTATTCCGAATCACAGAGCACCACCTTTACTTATAGAGGGAAACCTCATGCGCTTGGAGTGGTGCGTGATATCACCGAGCGTGTTGAAGCCGAACTGCAGTTGCGCGAGCGCGAAGAGCAATATCGCAGTGTCTTTGAAGCCACCAGTGATGGGTTGATTATTAGGGACATGGATGGCTATGTTGTCGAAGCCAATCCAGCCGCTTACAGTATGCATGGCTACAACTATGAGGAATTTATTGGACTACACCGTACCGACATTATCGATCCTGCAGATCATAGCATGGTGGCTGAGTATATGAAGGCAATCCAGGCTGGACGGTCGTTTCGAGGTCAAGCAATTGATTTACGCAAAGATGGTACTGCATTTCCCGTTGAGGTACGAGGAAGCACTTTCACATTCCATGGTAAACCTCATACCCTCTCAGTCTTGCGTGACATTACTGAGAGGGTACAAGCTGAGCAACAATTGCGGGAGAAAGAAGAGCAGTATCGTAGTATTTTTGAAGCTAGCACCGATGGATTATTTATCATCGATCTGGAAGACAGTCATGTGGTCGAGGTGAATCCTATGGCTTGTCAGATGTGGGGCTACACCCATGATGAGATGCTGGGTCGACCCATAGGTATCAGCGACGACTCTCAACAGATACCAGTACATGCACTTGAAGTAATACAAGCGGGCGGCCAATTTCAAATGCGGGATATTACTACGCGCAAAGATGGGACGTCATTTAATGTAGAAGTACATGCCACACCATTCACCTATAAGGGTAAGCCTCATTTGCTCGCAATAGTGCGCGATATCACTGAGCAGGTGCAGGCGCAACAACTGCTGCGTGAGCAGGACGAACAATATCGGAGTGTTTTTGAGGCCACGAGCGATGGATTGATCATCAGAAACATGGAAGGAACTGTTGTCCAGGTCAATCCTGCGGCTTGCAAGATGCATGGTTACGGCTATGAGGAGTATCTAGCGCTCTCTCGCGACACTCTTATCCACCCGGACTACCATCCTCAATTGAGAGAGATTATCCAGACAGTCAAAGCAGGTAGAACGTTTCAAGGTCAGGCGGTTGACCTGCGAAAGGATGGCAGCACCTTCCCCGTCGAGTTCCGCAGCGATCCTTTCACGTTCCTGAGCCAACCTCATATGCTTACAGTGCTGCATGATATCACCGAGCGGGCAGAATCCGAACGACAACTACGCGAGCGAGAGGAACAGTATCGCAGTATTTTTGAAGCCAGCGCTGATGGATTACATATTATCAACCTGGAAAATAGCCAGGTAGTAGAGGTGAATCCTGCCGCATCAAAGATGTATGGTTACACTCGTGAAGAGATGCTAGGTCATTCCACAACTCTTGTAGATTATGACGAAACCCAAGAGATGACAATTAATGCATTTGAGGTTATTAAAGCAGGTGGTCGATTTCAAACACGAGATATTGCCAGGCGCAAAGATGGAACAGTATTTGATATAGATGTGCGTGCCACCCCATTCATCTATAAAGGCAAGCCGCATATGTTGGTAATAGATCGCGACATTACTGAGCAGATGCATGCTGAGAAACTTCTGGAGCAGCGGGTTGAGGAGCGTACCCGCGAGTTATCTTCATTGCTTGAGATTTCTCATACTGTGGCTTCGACACTTCAACTTGATCCATTGTTAGGATTGATTCTCGATCAACTCAAGACAGTCGTCGACTACACGGGGTCCGCAATCTTAGTGGTGGAGGGTGAGGATCTCATTGTCCTTGACAACCGAAGTCCTCTCCAGGAAGTGCAACACATGCAACTGCGCTTTCCACTCAAAAATCTTGGGCGAATATGGG
>DATMNR010000138.1:0-5657 GCA_035568795.1 Ktedonobacteraceae bacterium | reverse complement strand
CGGTAATTGATCGGTTCTACTTCCGCTCAATTTACTTTCGCGAGCCTGGAGGAGTGTTGTTCGAGATCGCTACAGATGGGCCTGGCTTCGATGTAGACGAAGATGTTTCCACCCTGGGAGAGCGGCTCTCACTCCCACCTTTCCTGGAACCACACCGGCAAGAGATCGAGTCAAATCTGAAGCCAATTTTACCAGTTGATCTGAAGACTCTCGTATAAAAGGGTAGTTTAGTTGAGGCAAGTCTAAATGGACTTGCCTCAACTAACAAGTGAACTTCTAGGACAAGCTGGTATTAGAATATGCCTGTGAAATGTCCTGGGCAGTCGGTATAATATTTTGAGATACAAGGAACATTTCCATGGATTGCCAGGTCGCGTTGTCGTTGTATCCTAGAGGTTTCTGGCCATCGCCTTGCCAGATAGGGATTGTCGCCTCCAAAACGCTCAATGCGTTGGTAGTATCCATACCTTGCACATAACTCTGACTGATTTGAACTGCCTCTTTCGGATTTGCAATTACATCTTTTAAACCCCTAATAGTAGCCTGTACAAAGCCACGTACTACATCTGGTTGATTGTGCAAGGCACTCTCGGTAGTAATAATACCATTAGAGATCATTGGTTGATAATCAGAAACATCGAACTTGCGAACTTGCAAGCCGTGATTGCTCAACTGGATTGGCTCATTATTTGAATAGCCTACCACAGCATCAAATTTATGAGTGAGCAGGGCTGCCACCTGTGTAAATCCAATCTCCGTAACATGCACATCAGAGAGTGATAGGTGTGCCTGGTAGAGTAGTGCCAATAACCCAATATGTGTCGCACCATATGGAGCTGGTTCGCCAATCGTATGGCCTTTGAGATCAGCCAGAGTATGAATCGACGAATTAGCAGGAACAATCAAGCTAACTGGGTAACGTTGATAGATTGTTGCGACGTTGACCACAGGCAGGTTTTTACTACGTGCTACCAATTCTTCATCGCCTGTGGCAAAGGCAAAGTTATCATGTCCCAATACCATTGAACCAATCACATCATTCACAAAGCCATGATGGAACGTCACATTGAGACCAGCAGCTTTGTAATACCCCTTACTCTGGGCTACATAAAACGGCGCAAATTGAATATCGGGAATGTACCCTAGTCCAATTGAAACATTCTTCAATGGAATAGCTGTTGATGGGCCTGTGCTATTTGAGGTCGATGCCCCACCACAAGCAGCTAGCACCAATGTCAGTAGAAAAAAAAGCAAAGAAATTGATAGCAAAAAAGATGGACGATGACGAACTTGCATTTGTGAACTCTCCAATTCAAATGTATCTACCTTTTCGGGATACAAACGACCATTAATAAACGATATCAGCCAGTTTAATGAGCAGCCAGGATGCGCTATAATAGAGAGCTGCTAGCCCGGCGAGAAAAATGAGTGTTGCAAACAACAGCGGTGCATTAAATTGATCTTTGGCCTCAAACACTAATGCTCCAAGTCCCTGGGCACTATTACTCACAAATTCTCCAACCAGTGCCCCTGTGATTGAAAGAGTAAGACCAATTCGTAATGCTGCGAGAATAGCTGGCAATGCTAATGGAAATTCAATATGTGCCAGCATCGACCAACCCGAAGCCCCCTCGACACGTGCCGCATCTGTATAAATTGAATCGATGGTCTGCACTCCCAGGGCAGTTGTAATTACCATGGGGAAAAGCACTACCAGCATACAAAGGATGGTGATTGGCAACAATCCATAGCCTAGCCAGAGCACTAGCAATGGTGCAATCACTATTGCCGGAATGGCCTGCCCTGCAACGAGATATGGCTGTACTGTAGCCGCAAGCAGGCGAGATTTCGCTATGGCATAACCTAGCGGCAAAGCTACGATGACTCCAAGCAAAAATCCCAACAAACTCTCTTGAATAGTCACAAGTGCATTGCTAAAGAATAGTCCTGATCGGAGGCCATCAACCAGTGTGGCAAATACATCTCGGGGAGCTGGTAAGATAAAGTCCGGTACTCTTCCCGTGGCAGTAGCTACAAACCAACTTATTATTAAGACTAGAGCAAGTGCAAGAGGAGGGGCTATCAATATCGCACGTTGCGTAGCGATATGCATTCTACGCGAACGTCTGATGCCAGGTGACAGTTTTCCACTACCATCAGACGCAGTTTCTTGCAATTCAAACGATTCATTCTCAGTAGTTGTTGTTACACTCATTGACTTCCCTCGGTCAAAGCTATACTGACAAATATTCCTAATAGACATAGGAATACCATCAATTCAACTTACCTGGGAGGCTTTGAGGGAGACGCAAGGAGAGCAATACGGATAGTCCCTAGATCGATAGACTGATCACCCTGCCGTTGAGAACGGCAAGGTATAGTAGTGATCCGCACTTTTGCTAAACCTTCTCCCATCCGGACTTTAACCGTCGGCTTCGGAATCACACCGAATCTGTCAAACAGCTGGCTTTGATATCAATTTGATTCAAGCCAGTTATAGACTCGCGGGCTTCATAAACATTATTACATGTTTACATTACCGCCGGTCGGGAATTGCACCCTGCCCCGAAGGTCTCTATATAATAAGTATGGCACATACTTATACGAATTAGCAAGGGGAAACTTATCTATTCTCTGTCCGGTGAAATTCTTCCGCGAATGCAACACCATACTTGGTACCAAGTTCAGCGATGCGCGACCTGACCATCTTCTCCACATCTTCTGTTCTTCCAATGAACTGGCTTGCGTGACAGAGCAGCGCTTCGATCTTTATCTCCATCACGTTTGAGATATCGACAAAATGATTGATATTTGGCGCGCCAGCAATATAAATTTCAGATATTTTATGAGGAAGAAGGCCTTCATCGAGCAGTTCTGGAAAATCCCACGGGTTCTGTGACATGGGATAAATTGCAGCCAGAGTCGCTTGACCAGCTGCAAGGTGATCTGAATGATAACGGCCTAATATGAGTGTCGGTATCCAGGTTCTTTCGGGAGACTGGCAAATGATACGAGAAGGGCGATACGTACGTAGCAGGCGAACCAGGTCACGCCGCAGTTCAATCGAAGGCTGTAATTGTCCATCTGGATAGTCAAGGAAAAAGACATCTTTCAAGCCAAGTACGACCCCGGCTGCTCGTTGTTCACTCTTCCTGGTATCGGAAATCAAACGTTTTGCTGTAGGACCAACATCGGTAGCATCATCTGATCCTCCACCCGTAGCATCTGTACAGATAACATAATAAACTTCCCATCCCTCATGCACCCATGTAGCAACGGTTCCAGCCGCTGCAAACTCTGCGTCATCAGGATGCGCAACAATGACCATTGCAACTTTATTCGGCTGCTCTTCCTGTTCGTTCACAAACACCCTCTTTCTGTAAATACATCTACCCAAATCTATAAAAGTCACTCCTGCACGGCTTTGTACAGGAGTGTTTTATTTGTCATATACCAGTGTAGTATGGCATTACTTTTCCGCAAGTGCAACTTCATGCTGTATATGCAAAATGACAACATGCTCCTTAGATCAGAGGTATATTCCATCGTGCCATCCAACTACGCGACCTGTGGTCACGTAATCGTACCAGAGCTCGATCACGGTAGACATGAAAAGCGAATGAAACAATCAGATCGGATTCATCAGGATCAAATTCAAATATCGTTCCATCTTCATTCAAGGTCGCTCCTTTGTGGTACCCTGTGTACCATGGTGACATCAAGTTTACAAAAGTAACTGGATGCCCGTTCAATTCCTCAGTTTTCACAAGATTTGGGGCACCCCAACCTGAATGCGTATGTCCACTAAGAAACAGTCCAACCTGCTTATATTTTCCTAGGATAGTTCTAACATCCATAGAATTTTTGAGTGAGAAGAAAGGGTCTAATGAATGATAATCAAGGACTTTTACAGGATCACGATCTAAAACAGTATTGTAGAGAGGACAATGGCAAAAGATGACAGATACATAACCGGGGTGCTTTGAAAGTGCTGTTTGCAGGAAAGCGAGAGACTCTTGCGTTAAATATGGTTCTGGATAACCGATCGGATCAAGCATGATATAGAGCACTTCCCCCTCCACCCAATAATAACGTATAGGTTTTCCCCAAAATGCCGTAAAGTCTTCGATTAGATGCTCTTCACTTTCAGAATTTTCAGAATATAACTCATGATTACCAAGTCCTGGATAAAACGGTATCTCCCCTAACAAGGTAGTCATTTGCTTCTTCGCTAACTGGAAATTCTCAGGCGTATTCAACTCGATAATATCACCTGGGGATACACAAAAAGCTGGTGTTCCCTCCTCTGCCCAAAGTGAACGTAAGTCTGTCAACATCAGTGCAAGGCGTTGTGTTTGAAATGCCTTCCATTGATCATTTGCGCAATAGTGTAGGTCACCTAATGCCCAGAAGTAATGTAATTCTCCTTTGGCAGTGTTTACCGATCTTGCTAACGACATGTCACTCATACAAGGACGAACCTCCTTCTAACGAACTATTTGTATTATAACCCATCATAATGACTGATGGGTTATAAGCATTTCAAACCTGGACAGGGGATGAGTACATCCTTTTTACTTCACTACATCTTATCAGGCATACAATACTTCACAATTTGCAGTATCAGGTCTTACACCGTATAATAGCAATGTTAGTCAGGAGGCATTGGGTGAGCAAAGAACTAAGTATCATTCCAATCAACAGTATTGGCGATATTTCCCCAGGAAGTGACCTGGGTTTCATCATCTATAAAGCCATGCAAGCACAAGATATTGAGCTGCAGAAAGGGGATGTACTCGTTGTAACTCAGAAAATCGTCTCTAAGGCAGAGGGTAACGTAGTCAACCTTGATGATGTACAGGTTTCAGAATTTGCTCGATCGCTTGCTGTTGAAAGTAATAAGGATGCTCCTTATATTGAAGTTGTACTAAGGGAGAGTCGTCGTATTGTGCGTATGGATCGTGGTGTCTTAATTTGTGAGACAAAGCATGGTTTCATATGTGCTAATGCGGGTGTAGATGAGTCGAATGTTAATGGAGCGCGAGCAATCACGTTACTTCCCATTGATTCCGATAATTCTGCTCAACTACTACGCACCCACTTACAAGAACTTTCAGGTGAAGGCTCTTCGTTTGATATAGCAGTAATCATTTCAGATACCTGGGGGCGACCCTGGCGCAGTGGTCAAGTCAATATGGCAATAGGTGTGGCTGGCATGGAAGCGATTGTGGACTATCGTGGACAAAACGATCCCTATGGATATGAGCTTCATGCTAGTGTGCTCGCGGTAGCGGACGAGCTTGCATCAGCAGCTGAATTGGTGATGGGTAAGATTGATCACATTCCAGTAGCACTTATTCGTGGTTATACGTACATACCAGGGAAAGGCAGCGCAAAAACTCTTTTGCGTGATCCCACAACCGATATGTTTCGATGATCCACTACTTCTGAAAGGCACTATAAGGTAATAAAATCAACGTGTCAACACAATCTAAGCAACGACCCGTAACATTGCCACTTCGGACAGATTCCCTGGCAACATTATTACAAAACAGGCGTAGTGTACGAAAATACCAGAATCGATCTGTTTCGCCTGAATTTATAGAACAGATTCTAGAAGCTGCTCGTTGGGCACCATCCCCACATGGACGACAACC
>DATMNR010000137.1:0-5020 GCA_035568795.1 Ktedonobacteraceae bacterium | reverse complement strand
AGTCCTTACTTCACCGCGCTTCCGAACCTGGCAAAGCGTATTGTAGAAGCAGGTGCTGATGCACTTGTATTGTTCAATCGATTTTACCAGCCCGATTTCGATCTGGAGGAATTAGAGGTCGTCCCCAACCTGGTTTTAAGTACATCGCATGAATTGCGCTTACCACTGCGTTGGATTGCAATTCTCTATGGGCGAATTCAGGCTGATTTCGCACTAACAAGTGGTGTACACACCTCACAGGATGTGCTTAAAGCAATGATGGCGGGCGCTAATGTCGCGATGATGACTTCTACTCTGCTGGAAAATGGTATAGGCCGTATCATGCATATCCTGACTGACTTAGAAGAGTGGATGGAAGAACACGAGTACAAGTCAATTGAACAGATGAGGGGCAGCATGAGCCAGCAGGCAGTGACTGAACCGGCAGCTTTTGAGCGCGCAAATTACATCAGAGCGCTCAATACTTTTGACCAGTATGTGCGATAAACAGGATTAGTTGGCAGTCTCTCGCGGGCGGAGTTAGGAATAGTCCAAAAAAGCTCCGCCCTTATTACATATATCGATGCACTGTATTATGTCAAATAAGATGTTCGCCAGTGGCAGGTCCAAAGGAACTGCCGAATATCCAACCGTCAGTTGTTTGTGGTTCTCCTTCAACAAAACCGGCGAGATTCTTGGTAACCCACTCTAAAGCCATTGGAGTCGACCCCTCTGCACCAGCTTGTGTTTCAAAAACGCTGATAGTGAGCACTTCATTGTTTCCGACGCGTATTGCATAATAAGCGATGAAACCTGGTTCCCGATTAATGATGTGCAAAAACTCGCCTTGTATTCGCTGCATTACTTCATTAATGAAGTTCGGTTTGATAGAGTACTGTCGAATCGCTGCGTACATATCTAACCCTTTCTGCTTATAGTTCTTCACTAGTGTAACAGAGACTAGCACAGTAATATCACGAGAATATCACATCCAGCAATTTCTGCATCACAAGGTGGTCACAATCATCTCTATGTCGATTTTGAGACGAGCAAATTTGAGGATCTTAAATATGTTGTGATATTTTCGTGAAAGAAAGTATTATATTTGTGACCAAATTGTGACAGAATATGTGTATTCTTCTTGAATACAAGGAAGTATTTTGGTTTAGTGAAAGCAAGAAAGGTTTACTACCAAGTATGAGTAGGAACCTTGGTTTTGAAGACACGGACGGTATCCTGATTGAAGAGCGGCTTTTTACTCCACCCACAGACGTTGTAGAAAATGTTAACATTACCGCTTACATGAGGTCTAAGGGTTTTGACAACACGAGGTTGCGAAAACGACCAAGTGTTGTCAACTCTTTTCTCAAAGCTAAACAAGGGATATGTATATGATTGTAAGTGAAGTAATGACCACTGACTTAGTGACTGTCACACCCGATGATTCTTTGAGCCATGCCGCGAATCTTTTACGGCAGCATCAATTCCATCATTTACCGGTTGTGAAAGCAGTCCAGGGGCTAAAACTCATAGGCCAGCAATACACAACCGAATCCTCCTGGCCGGTACTTGAAGGCTTAATCACCTCTAACGATATCGAACTCGTGGCTACTTTAGGGACTGAAAATTCCATCACGAAAGATCAACATCCCTGGGAGGAACGACGTGTAGCCGAAGTGATGAACCGATCCATCATGAGAGTAACACCCACTACAAGTGTAGCTGCAGCGGCACAGATGCTTGTTGAACTGGGATTGAACTGTTTGCCCGTTGTAGAATATGAAGAAGCGATCAGTACAGAACCAGGTGCGAAGCACGAAGAACGTACATTGCTCGTTGGTTTGCTCACTCGCAGTGATTTACTCATTGAACTTGCACGCACTCTTGGTGCATTTGAGCCGGGAATGAATGTACTTATTCCACTCCATGCAGGTAATCCTACCTCTTTAGCCAAATTGTTGCTTTTAGCAGCCGAGTTGCACATAAAGATAGAGAGTATCGTAGTTGCCCCACCTAAAAAAGGAGTACCCCATGCAGCAACCGTACGCATTGGCACTATTAATCCCGCACCACTGTTAGTACATTTGCAGCAAGCTGGTATCCCCTACAGTTTCGCAGATTTCCAGTTTGAAGGTGGTACTCATGGATGATCAACCCAAACTTTCCAGGTCTCGTCTAGCGTTTGACAGGAGTGAGCTTGCTTATGATTTTGGACCTGAACATCCAATGAAGCCCCAGCGCCTTGTCGCATTGATTGATTTAATCTTAACCAGCGAACTGTGGGATCCTGACGACAAGCAGACTCGATTACCCATACGAGCCGCTACCATTGAAGAATTGAGACTGATACATACAGAAGATTATATTGCCGAGGTTCAGCGGCTAAGCAATCCAGAAGCAATCGATGCATTACTGAATGAGATCTCTTCCGAAACAGCTCAATTGAGTTTGCGGGAACTGGCTGAGCAATATGGTATTGGCGAGGGAGATACTCCTCCAATACCAGGTATGCATGATGTTGCAGCGCTTATCGCAGGAGGCACACTCGTAGCATTGAGCGCCGTCATGGGATTGCCAGAGGGTGGAATATTTGCTTCGGAGAACGAGCGTCCATTGCATGTCTTTCACCCAGCAGGAGGTCTGCATCATGCCTGGGCTGAACGTGCCTCAGGCTTTTGCGTCTATAATGATGTTTCAGTTGCGATTGCCCGACTACTCGAGGCGAGAGAAGCGAAAGTACTCTACATTGATTTTGACGCACACCACGGCGACGGGGTACAACGTTCTTTCTACGATGATCCACGTGTAATGACAATTTCGTTGCATGAAACCGGGCGCTATCTGTTTCCAGGCACAGGGGATGTACTTGAAGTAGGTGATGGGTTAGGACGCGGTTATTCGGCAAATGTGCCACTGGAGCCATTTACCGAAGATGATTCATATATCGAAACGATGAACGCGATACTTCCTCCCTTGATAGTATCTTTTGCACCAGATGTCATCATTAGCAATCATGGCTGTGATACGCACTCCTGGGATCCATTAACGCATTTAGAACTCACTTTGAGTGGTATACAAGCACAGATGCGGTTAGCACACCAATTAGCACATTCCTATTGTCAGGGTCGGTGGGTCGCAGTGGGTGGTGGAGGTTATGATGTTTACCGCGTCGTCCCGCGCGCCTGGAGCATGCTGTGGGCCGAGATTTCGGATCAAACATTACCCGAACACTTACCAGAGGAGTGGATTCATCGCTGGCGCTCTATGTGGCTTAAAGAAGCGGAATTGGAGGAAGAGGAACAAGAAGCGCTGGGGAAAGCACCTGGCGTCGCGAGTTTTCCGACAACCTTCCTGGATCGTCGTGAAGATTTTCCTGCACAGCCTCATCGAACGGCCGCTACCCATACGAACAATCGTACGGTTGCATTTGTCCGACATCTTTTATTACCTTCTACGGTGCGTAGAGCTTTTCCCTCAACTCTGCACATATCGCCAATGGCAGGGATTTTTGACCTGCTCCATATACGGGGCAGTCAAACTCCTTCACGCATCAAAACTTTTGAGAGTTCAGCTGGTCCGCTACTACTACGCGACTTTTGTCCGCCTTCGATGGTTGAACGTTTAGTCCCAGATAGTGGGTTGCATGCTTTCGCACGATTTCCAGAAAGAGAACATCAACTCCTTATCAATCTTGCGAAAAGTCCAGATTGCGCCCTTGCACTTGCACATACACCTGAAGGTGAAATTGTTGCCCAGGTGACACTGACCCCTGGGGATGATTGGTGGGATGGCTTTGAGAATGTGTATGAAGTAACGATCGAGGTAAGTTCAAATTGGCGGGGTATGGGGATTGCCAACCGAATACTGGATTTCGCCCTTGAACTGGATGCATTAGAAGATATGATCCTTTTTGCGATGGGATTATCCTGGCACTGGGATACTGATGACTTAAAAATTAGTGTTTATCGCTATCGCGAATTAATTGCGCGGCTTTTCGGCTCTCAGGGCTTCGAAGAGTTTGCGACAACTGAGCCAGATATACGTATGGAGCCAGGAAATATTCTGCTTGTGCGAGTGGGTAAGAACGTTGATCAGCTTGTTGTAAAGCGCTTTCTCAATCGCCTGCAGAGCACGCCTCATTTTGCTCGATGGTGATGTAGCGAGGTATGGAGAGAGATGAGGCGCTCTAGTGAGATATGGACGAGCCTTTTTGAGAAAAAAGGGATGGGGCAAGCCCCGTCCCTACTTTTACAGCGTATCCGTGACGGATAATGAGCGATACGAGGACGGGGCTCTTTGGGAGATAAGGACGAGACAAATCCCGTCCTTATCATCACAGAGTTTACTGCGCGACTGCTGCGGACTCGCGTGCAGGTGTGGTTTCAGTTGGAGCCACCTGTTTTCCCATAGTTCGAGTGGCGTTCGTTAAAGCGCGTACGAACAACCAGGCTGCGACAATAGCCACACCAGCTAGAGAGATCCACATAATCCATAGGGCGACAATGGGATTCGTATTGCTGGTCCAGTTAGTGACGAACCAGGACAGGTAATCCTGGCTGGCTGCCTCGACAGAGAAGACCAACGGAATGTAGTATAATGAGGCGCCCAAGACCAGGAACACGGTCGCCAGTCTATAGGCATTGACATCGTCATCCACTCGTCTTGTGAGCTTCACAGCCAATGCAAGCAGCAAACAGAGCGCTGCTAGCGACCCCGTAATTGGGAAGGCCATATTCACCACCAGACTCGGGTTGAAGAAGATGAAGCTGAGCGCAAAGGTGACGAGCAGTAAAGCATCACGTATGAGCAAGTACGACATCCACCATACGTCTGCGCCAAGTCGCAGTCCGCAACGGCGCAGTGTGCGCAGCACATAAGGGCGACCAAGGTGCAACATCAGGGACATCGTCCAGAGGGCCGGTAGAAACGCTACAATGGTAGCGATCAACCATGAAGAACCTCCCTGTACAAGTGCGTTCGAAAGTGCTGTTGAGACATCATCAGGTTTCATTGAATAACTCCTTGTTTCTCTTGAAACATC
>DATMNR010000136.1:0-8702 GCA_035568795.1 Ktedonobacteraceae bacterium | reverse complement strand
TTGAGGTGTAACTGGGATTGATGGCAAAGACGAATTATCTCCGTAGCTACTACCTCGAGCCATGGGTAACCTCCATACTAGAACAAATATTCTTGTAACGTAGTGTAACACAAAAGCTAGCGCCACACAAGTACATGTTGCCGATCCCAGAGTTCTGTTATGAAGCATTCTGAAACATTTTGACACTCTTGAGATGGTATCAGCAAATAGCCGGGTTGTCAAATTCATTGCTGTGCCGGGTTCCACCAAAAATCGAATGCTGGAGATTGAGAAAGCAGACAGGCGCTGCTACTGTCAGAATAACTCAAGAAGACCAGAAGGCCCCATATTCGTTTAGTATCGCTCAAGATCGAGCTAGTGTAAACCCAAACGAGCATTGATCCCGACTACCTCCGAAAAAAACACCGCTTGGACAGCCTGATTCGTTTTGAGTACCCTGCCATTTAGATCTTCTTGGCACCAATATCATACTGCGCACTCATCTCATGAATGAGTGCTTCCGTCATGGAGCCATCAAAGTGGGTTGTCTACTCTAAGACCAGCATCAGGCGATTCAGAGTCGGTGTGTCGAGTGGCGAGGAGCGCAGTTGCGCCATGATCTCCCATGCCATCTGACGTATCTCTTCAATGTCGTCACCGAGATGAGCGTCGATCCCAAGCACGGAAAGACGCGTGCGCAACAATAGTTGTAGAAAGATAACAGTGATCCACCGAGGGAGCCAGAGAAAGAGCACGGTCAGATAGAAGGGCGTCAGGGGCGTACCCAGCGCTCGCAGGGCCAACAACCCTTCACGAATGGCCTGCACCAGCATCACAACTTTGCGACGCGACCGCGCAAGCTGCGCGCTCCCCCCCGTCATCATGACGGCTGCGATGATGCCCATGTCCGTGATCGCGTGGATTTTCAACCACGCTTGCATGTCGGGACTCAGTCCAACTTTAAAACCGGCCTTTTTGAAAAGGACAGCCAGATCGCGAAGGCGTGGTGTCACATGGCCATCAGCTTCGCCCAGCATCGTTGGTACCTGGCGAACGGCGATGTAATGCACGATGTCTCCTTTGCGTACACCACCAACGGCAGGAAAACCCGGAACGACGCGTTGTGGATCAAGCTCCTCAAATTGCCGCAGGCCAGCCGGATTGTTGAGCAGAAAGAGCAGTGTGGGAATCTCATGATTGGCTGCGAGGACGGGTAAGATAGAATGAAGCTGGTCGAGTCGTACAGTCACGATGACAACATCATATTTATCGGTTGGAGCCAGTTGTTCAACGACAGCCACCTGGGTTGTCGTCTTTTTTCCGGTGGATGCATTTTCAAGCTGAATACCATGTGTACGCAACGACACCGCCCGTTGCCCGCGCGCCAGCAGCGATACATTGTATCCTGCCTGTTGAAGTCTGGCGGCATAGACGCTACCAATAACACCTGCCCCATAGACCAGAATATCCATAGTTTTTTCTCTCTTCTTCTTTTTTTTTCTGCTTAAGATCGTTCCTCAAAAGCGGCGCTGAGCCAACGCGCCGTTGCAAAAAAAGCGTAACCGATGGTACAATGAGCGTCAATCAGCAATGGAACGGAATGTGTTGCCTATGCAACATGGGAGAGGAAAGTGATGCAAAAGCTCGATGGCGTTGAAGATCTGAGGGTTCGTCGCACGCGCAAACTGCTTCAGCAAGCGTTGATTGAGGGGACTGTGGAGAAAGGGTTCGCGGCCCTCACCGTGCGTGATATTACCAGGCGTGCAATGGTGAACCGCTCGACGTTTTATCGCCACTACCTTGATAAATACGATCTGCTCGAACAGCATCTCAATGAGATATACGAGGTGTTAGAGGAGGGAGGGATCATAGGGGAGGGTCGTCATGAAGGAATCATCGATGAAGGAATCATCGAGCTATTCAAGCAGATTCAACAGTTTCCCGACTTTTACCGCGTGATGCTGGGTGCGCAGGCGGACGCCTTTTTGAGCCAGCGCTTTCGCCAACAGACGCAGCAGCGTGTTCTTGCGTACTTCCATCAGACGTTCCCCGAAGCCACATCTGATCCCGATACACCGCCGCTCGACCTGAAGTTCACCACTGTTGCCTCGGCTGGATGTAGCGCGCTCGGCTGGTGGCTGGAGCAGGAGCGGCCCTCTACGCCTGAACAGTTTGCCCACTGGCTGCGACAGCTGAGCTATGATATCTCGATCTCTACGCTCAAGCCGAAAAAATGAGATCCCCATGTCAAATCAAATAAAAATGTTCCTGAGCGATGATGGAAGTGTACCAGCTTCGTAACGTTTTACCCGACGGAATCGTGAGCTTGTATCACCAGCATTTATCCGTTATAATATTTCCACCGCACAACATCTGCCTTGTGCTATTGGATGCAGTTCACGACAACAGAATCTGAGACGGAGTCTACTCGTTTCCAGAAAGCACCGGACAGGTTTTTTGGCTTCGATTTCAAGGCTCGCTCTTCTTTCTCTATGAAAGAGGTTTTATGACCGAGCAACTCAACATAATCCTTGTTCCTCATACACATTGGGACCGCGAGTGGTATCAGACATTCCAACAGTTTCGCATGCGCCTGGTTCACGCTATCGATAGGCTGCTCGACATCCTAGACTACGATCCCTCTTTTACCCACTTCATGCTTGACGGGCAGACAATCGTCCTCGATGATTATCTGGAGGTAAGGCCAGAAAATGCAGAGCGGCTGAAGAATTATATCCGCTCAGGTCGCATACAGGTTGGTCCGTGGTACTTGCAGCCCGATGAGTTTCTCGTAAGCGGCGAGTCGCTTGTGCGAAATTTACAGATCGGATTGCGTCAAGCTGCTGAATATGGCGGGCACATGCACGCGGGATACGTTCCTGATACCTTCGGCCACATCGCGCAGCTTCCTCAGATTCTACGTGGATTTGACATCGACAACGTTGTTTTCTGGCGTGGTATCGGCGCAGAAGCCCAGAAAAGCGAGTTCTATTGGAAAGCGCCTGATAGCTCACAGGTGCTGGTGATCTTTCTGGCAGGCGCTATGGGTTATTCCAATGCGCGTGATATGCCACTCGACCCCGAAGAGTTTGCCGCTCGCGTTGAATTGCTGGTTGCTCCTCTTTTACCCATGGCAACAACTGATACCCTGCTTTTTATGAATGGTTCAGATCATCTAGAGCCGCAAGAAGGGCTTCCAAAGGCAATTGAGTCCGCTAATGCACTACTGATGCACATAGATCCTGAGCGCGAAAAGTTGTTCACACATTATGGCCATCTCGATATCGGCGGACAGGTCAAACATGTTGATAGCATCCATATTCGTATCGGTACGCTATCAGAGTATATTCAAGCTGTGCAGCAGCAGATCGAACGTGCTTCGGGCACATCTCTACAGGTATTCGATGGCGAGATGCGAAATAGCCAGTTATCGCATTTGCTCCCCTCCGTCCTTTCGACACGCATGTGGATCAAGCAGCAGAATAGCGCAACAGAGCACCTGCTCGAACGATGGGTCGAACCTCTAACCGCCTGGGCATGGAAACTGGGAGCGCCATATCCAAAGGCATTCGTCAAACTGGCCTGGAAGCACCTGTTACATAATCATCCACACGACAGCATTTGCGGCTGTAGCATTGACGAGGTACATCGTGAAAATAGCGTGCGTTTTGAGCAGAGCCAGCAGATTGCTGAGAATCTAGTCTCTCACGCCATACACCACATTGCATCTGTGACTGATACTCGCGCAACAATGCACACGAATAGTAATCAGCCGCACAAAGACCGCGAAGCCACTCCAATTGTTGTCTTCAACCCGGCACCCGGACCGCGTACAGAAGCAGTCCAAATCCTCACGCAACTACCAGGCTCATTAAACCAGGCCGTGATTGTTGATGAGCAGGGAACACGCACGCCCTTGCGTGTTGTCAACCGCTGGGGGCAGGAACTCGGCTCAATGCCATTTGCTCGCGAAATGATTGCGGCAGCGGTTGCCTTAATGGGAGAACAGGCTCCCGGTGATTTCATCCACATGGCTCAGACAACACTTGGCGGTATGCTGGATCTAGCTGAAACAGGCTACGAGATTACGCGTGTCACCATAGAAGAGGGACACCAACCAGGGGTAGTATCGATTGAAGTGATGCTCACTCGCTCTGGAAATGCCACCCTCGATACACAGGAGTTGTACGCCGCTGAACGAAAGGTGCTGGATCTCCTGGCGCGTGAAGATATCAACATGCTTGAGTTTACAGCGATAGACGAAGCGCGGCAGACCATCGACTTCATCGCTGCCGATCTCCCTGCCTATGGATTGAAAACGTTCTGGATCTATCCATACGGTTTGCAAGATGAAACGCCACCTGTACCAGCAGCCAATCTTGCAGCAGACCATGCTGAAACCTCATCGCGTTTCTCCATCGAAAACGAGTTTTACACCGTCGAAGCGAACCAGGAAGATGGGACGCTTACAATTACTGACAGGCAAACCCACGCCGTCTTTACAGGCCTGAACCGCTTTGTAGATGGTGGTGATATAGGCGACCTGTATAATTACTGTCCCCCTGAGCATGATCTGCTTATCAGCAAACCCAAAGCACCGCCAAAAATCGAACTGCTTAACTCTGGACCCGTACGCTCAATCCTACGTATCAAAGGCACCTGGTTGTTACCAGACACCTGTTCACCAACGCGCAATGAGCGCAGTGATCAGATGACCGACTATTCCATCGTCAGCGAGATAACACTGACACCAGGAGTACGTCGTATCGACATTCATACAAGTGTCGAAAATTCGGCCAAAGATCACCGGCTACGCGTGACATTTCCTCTGCCCTATTCAATTCAGACCGCCGCCGCCGAAGGCACGTTCGAAGTCCGCGTGCGACCAATTGCCGCACCACATCCTGCGGATGTCGCAGAATGGATCGAAGAGCCAGTTAATACCTTTCCACAGAAGCGATTTGTTGATGCCAGCAATGGAACAATCGGGCTGGGAGTGCTCAATCGCGGCTTACCCGAGTACGAGATCATTCCCTACGAATCGGGACAGTTGGCAGTCGCAGTCACGCTTCTACGCTGCGTGGAATGGCTTTCGCGCGGTGATCTGTCAACACGTAAAGGAGACGCTGGCCCTCAGGAATTGACACCAGAAGCTCAATGCCTGGGTCACCACGAATTTGACTACGCGCTCGTACCCCACAGCGGTGATTGGGAAGCAGAAGAAGCGCTCGTGCTACGCGAAGCCCAGACGTTCAATACACCTATACGCGCGCTCGTAACCGAACAGCACGAAGGCCAACTTCCCTCACAATCTACACTTATCGAGGTAGAGCCTCCCGCACTGGTAGTCAGTGCAATCAAGCAAAGCGAAACAGGCAATGGCATAATTGTTCGCATCTACAACCCCCTGAACCATACAGTGCAAGCCACCATCCGACCAGAACTTGCCTGCACGCAAGCTTTTGTGACAAACTTAAACGAGGAACCAATCGGGGACCAGCGTGGACACCAACCAGGGCACCCGCAAGGGGTACCTCTACACATCGACTTACGTTCAGGAGAAATAGCAACAGTATTATTCCAATAGGAGTGCAGAGGGCCGCAGCCCTCTGCCGGGGTGTGGGGTGTCCCCACAAAACTCCCTTTAACCCTTCGCCGCCTGCGGCGGCGAGTCCAATAAAAAAAATATAGTACCTCTAAGTCCTATATGTATCCATAATGTATACCTTTTTCGTTCTAGTATAATGTACTGAGCTATGTCAATGCTGAAAGGGGCACTAATCCTGTGTTTGCCGATAGTTTTCTTGTGATTGCCGCAACTGGCAATCCCCTAATAGATACATTAAGTAAAGTTTTAGGCGTAAGTGTTGGATTTCTCGTAGCATTTACAGTCATCTTCTGGATAAGCCTCATCGTATGGACGTTCCGCGACATACGTGCTCGCGCGCAGGACTTCATGCTACAAATTGCCGCCACCCTACTAGTCGCGATCTTTTTCATCGGCGGGCTCTTCATCTACCTGATCCTGCGCCCACGCCAGACACTGGCAGAGATCTACGAACGCCAGCTAGAAGAAGAATCACTCCTGGCTGAGATGACCGAGCGTCAAACCTGCAACAATTGCCATGCCCGTGTCGAATCGGATTTCCAGATCTGCCCCTCGTGCGGCCAAAAGCTCAAACGGCCCTGCCCGAAATGCGAACGACTACTCGAGCTGCGTTGGGCATTCTGCCCTTACTGCGCCACAAACCTTGCTTCTGGGCCAATGCAGAATATGCCCGGAATGCCAGTCATGCAGAATAGACAAGGAGCGCCAGGCGTCCCAATGACCGGTAATCGATACTGATCCATTCATATGGCTCAATTTGCCTGTTGAGCGGTTTAGTGATATAATGTAGTAGCACAAAAATTGGTAGTTAGGAACCCCAACGACGTCTCCTTCGTCACATACCTGACTCCTGTTCCAGAGCTTTTCGAAAGTCAAATGAAGCAGGGTTTCAAGGGGCAGTTAATCCTTGACGGGTTGTGGGGTGTCCCCACATTTTCCCAGGGTGGGGAGGGGAAGATAGGAACTTTGAAAAGTTCTGCTCATTGTTCGCATTAATGGCGCTAAAAGTCTAGTATATAGTGTATAATATAGAATATACGTACGAAATGAGCTTGCAGCCATCGACAATGCGAAGACGAGCAATCATGGGCAATATGGAGAGCCACTATATTAAAAGGAATGTACTGTTTCTATGGCAAAAACGAGAGAATCTATTATGACAGAGCCAATATCTGATGATACAGGCGCACTACTCAATACTATTGAACATAGCTTAGGGAACGGTAAAGGCAACGGCGGCAAAATAAATGGCAACGGCAATGGCGAATATGGCGAGCAAAATATTCAGATTCTCGAAGGACTCGAAGCGGTCCGCGTGCGTCCCGGCATGTACATTGGCGCAACCGACCAGCGCGGCCTGCACCACCTGATTACAGAAGTTGTCGATAACAGCGTCGACGAGGTGATGGCCGGATATGCTGACACAGTAAAGATCATTATCCATGCCGACAGTTCAGTCACCATAGAAGATAACGGAAGAGGCATCCCCATAGAGGAACATCACCAGCGCCCCGGTCTTTCAACACTTGAAGTGGTCATGACCATTCTCCATGCTGGAGGCAAGTTTGGCGGCGGGGGCTATCAAATCAGTAGCGGTCTGCATGGTGTAGGTGTTTCAGTTGTAAATGCACTATCTGAGTGGTGCCAGGTCGATGTCAAACGCGATGGCATTCTCTACCGGCAGCGCTATGAGCGCGGAGTGGCAGTTACACCTCTAGAAGAAGTGGATCTCGTCGAAGAGGATGACTCAGGCACTATTACCTCCTTCCTGCCCGACCTGGAAGTGATGGAGACCCGCGACTACAACTTTGATATCCTGGCGCAGCGTTTCCGCGAAATGGCCTACCTGAACCGTGGCATGACAATTTACATGCGAGATGAACGCACTGATCGCGAGGTAACTTTTTACTTCGAGGGTGGACTTGTTTCTTTCGTGCGCTACCTGAATAAGGGTCGTGGCCACTTACAGGCTCGTCCGGTGAGTACCGTCCGCGAGTTGGACGATGTGAAAGTCGAACTGGCAGTACAATATAACGATGGCTGGAATACCACCGAGTTTTCCTTCGCCAACGGCATCAATACCGCTGATGGCGGCATGCACATTACAGGCTTCCGCAGTGCACTCACGCGTACCCTGAACGACTATGCTCGAAAAATCGGCATGCTCAAGGAAAAAGATAGCAATCTTACCGGTGACGATGTGCGCCAAGGTTTGACAGCAGTGGTCAGCGTCAAGGTTCCCAATCCACAATTTGAGGCTCAGACAAAAGCCAAACTGAACAACGCTGAAGTTCGCCCTATCGTTGAGACCATCACGGCAGACATGCTGACCAAGTACCTGGAGGAGACCCCCAGCGAAGCGAAAGCGATCATCGCCAAGTGCGTGCTGTCCGCTCACGCGCGCGAAGCGGCTCGTGCTGCCCGTGACCTGATCCAGCGCAAAAGTGCCCTGGACACAACCCTTCCCGGCAAACTCGCTGACTGCTCAGAGAAAAATGCCGATCGTTGCGAACTCTACCTTGTAGAGGGTGATTCCGCTGGCGGTAGCGCCAAGCAAGGTCGTGACCGTCACTTCCAGGCCATCCTGCCGCTACGAGGGAAAATCCTGAATGTGGAGCGTGCCCGCCTCGACAAGATGCTCGCCAACGAAGAAGTGAAAAACATCATCACAGCAATCGGCATAGGCATAGGCGATCACTTCAACATGGCAAAATTGCGCTATGGACGCGTCGTAATCATGTGCGATGCCGACGTTGATGGCGCGCATATTCGCACGTTGCTGCTAACGTTCTTCTTCCGCTACATGGAGCCTCTAATCACAGAAGGACATCTCTACATCGCGCAACCCCCGCTCTTCCACGTCAAAATGGGCAAAAACATACACTACGTGTACAGCGATGAAGAGAGAAACAAGCTGATCGAAGAATACAAAGCCTCCCACAACGGCAAAGAGCCAGAGGTTGGTCGTTACAAAGGTCTGGGCGAAATGAACCCCGAGACCCTCTGGGATACAACCATGGACCCTGCCCGCCGCACAATGTTACTGGTAAGCATCGAAGAGGCCGTTGAGGCTGATAAGACTTTCAATATGCTCATGGGCGATGAGGTTGCACCA
>DATMNR010000135.1:0-5829 GCA_035568795.1 Ktedonobacteraceae bacterium | reverse complement strand
GGGGGCCGTATCTTAGCGAGCGCCAGTGGGGTACAGTGCGTGAGGATTATTCGGCCGATGGTGATGCCTGGGATTATTTTCCGCATGACCATGCGCGCTCTCGCGCCTATCGTTGGGGTGAAGATGGGTTGTTGGGTATGTGTGATGATCAAGGATTGATGTGTTTTGCTCTTGCACTCTGGAACGAAGCTGATCCAATTTTGAAAGAGCGGCTTTTTGGCCTGACGAATGCTGAAGGCAACCACGGGGAGGATGTGAAGGAATATTATTTTTTTCTCGATAATACACCCACCCACTCATACATGAAAGCTTTGTATAAATACCCGCAACGCGCTTTTCCTTATGATGATCTTGTCAAAACGAATCATCATCGCAGTCGTGAAGAACCCGAATATGAACTCATCGATACAGGAATATTTTCTGAGAACCGGTATTTTGATATTACAATGGAGTACGCCAAAGCTGATCCACTTGATATCGTGATTCGCATTTCTGTCACCAATCACGCACCAGATGCGGCTCCGCTCCACTTGTTACCCACGTTATGGTTCCGCAATACATGGGTCTGGGGATATGATGATCGCAAGCCGGTATTGACTGCTCTTCCGTCTGAGCCAGCACAACCCGGTTCAGAACAAGATGCTTGTCTCATCCACGCGCAGCATTATGATCTAGGAGACTACTGGCTTGCATGTCAGGATAAGCCCGAATTGCTCTTTACAGAGAATGAATCTAATGCTGAGCGACTGTGGGGTGCTGAAAATCCTACTCCATTTGTTAAAGATGGAATTCACGAAATGGTAGTTAAGGGTGATCAAGGAAAAGTCAATCCTCAAGGAGTTGGCACCAAAGTTGCTGCCCATTATAGATGGCATATTGAGGCGGGAGAGACAAAAACTGTCCTGTTGCGTTTATCAGCAAGCCAGCAGCAGACTCCTTTTGCTCATGCAGGGGAGATTTTCGACATGAGAATAAGAGAAGCAGATGCCTTTTATGACGTCTTGTGTGATGCTCAAAGCGACGATTCCAAAGCAGTACAACGACAAGCATTTGCTGGTTTGCTGTGGAGTAAACAGTTCTACATGTATGATGTCGAAAAATGGCTGCATGGCGACCCTGCTGAACCGACACCACCGCCACAGCGTAATCGCAATACTGCCTGGCGACATCTCAATGCCGCTGACATCATTATTATGCCTGATACCTGGGAATATCCCTGGTTCGCAGCATGGGACCTGGCGTTCCATTGCGTCACAATGGGCTTGATTGATATGGATTTTGCCAAGAAGCAAATACTATTGCTCCTGCATGAATGGTACATGCATCCAAATGGACAGTTACCTGCTTACGAATGGGCATTGAGTGATGTCAACCCACCTGTTCATGCATGGTCGGCATGGCATTTATACAAAAGAGATAAGACGACCACGGGGAAAGGTGATATTGAGTTTCTGGAGAGTGTGTTCCACAGACTTCTGATTAATTTCACCTGGTGGGTCAATCGCAAGGACGCGGAGAATAATAATATTTTTGAAGGAGGATTCCTTGGGCTGGATAACATTGGGGCATTTGATCGCAACATGCCTCTACCAGATAGTATGGTGCTGGAAGAAACCGACGGCACAGCCTGGATGGGTTTGTATTGTTTGACCATGCTCAGGATGGCGATGGAACTTGCAACTGTCAACCGTGTATACGTGGATATGGCGACCAAGTTTTTTGAGCATTTCATGTACATCGCCGATGCTATCAACGGTACAGTAGCAGGGGATAGCGGGCTGTGGGATGAAGAGGATCAGTTTTTTTACGACCGTATCTCTATGCCAGATAACGCTGGGAAAATTCCTTTGAAATTACGAACGCTGGTTGGTTTCATACCACTTCTGGCAGTAGAACCTTTTCAACGAGAGTTACTGGATGCTCTTCCTGAACTCAATGAACGCCTGCAATGGTTTATGAAAAATCGTCCCTACTTGCCGCACTTGATTGCAACCTGGCAGGATGTCAAAGCGGACGAGGAAACAGAGTTCAGAATGCTCGCGTTAGTGCGAGGCTCAAGGCTGAGAAGTCTTCTTAAGTGGATGCTCGATCCTCAGGAGTTTCTCAGCGACTATGGAATTCGCTCACTCAGCAAACATTATGCAGCACAACCCTATGAAATCCGTACACCATATGGAGACTTTATTGTGAAGTATGATCCCGCTGAATCAAGCACAGGAGCTTTTGGCGGGAATTCCAACTGGCGAGGTCCAGTCTGGTTCCCGATAAACTATCTGCTCGTTGAGGCACTCGAGAAATACCACCAGTTCTATGGTGACGAATTGCAAGTCGAGGATCCTACAGGCTCTGGCAGGCAACTGAACCTAGAACAGGTGGCGATTGAACTTTCACGGCGTCTTACGAACATCTTCTTACGTGATGGGCAGGGACATCGAGCAGTGTTTGGCACCAACTTGACGTTCCAAAATGATCCGTACTGGCGGGACTGCATTCCATTTTACGAGTATTACGATGGTGATAATGGACGTGGCGTTGGCGCAAGCCATCAAACTGGCTGGACGGCTTTAGTAACGAATTTGCTTGAGAGAACCTGGAAAACAGAGGATTTGTGACGACTCCCCACGGCTCCCGCGCCAGGGGCTTCTAGAATGACGTGGCCGTGTCGTCCCACGGCTTTTAAGGCTTCGTCTAAAATATTTATACTGCCATTGTGGTCGCGATCGATGACCAGACCACAGCTGGGACACTCATACACCCTCACTGAAAGGGGCATATCCTGGCGATGTCCGCAGCCCGTACAGGTTTGCGACGTATAGGCCGGATTTACGCGCACCACCGCTCGACCAGCTTCCTCCGCTTTGCTGAGCAGCTGTGCGAAAAATGACGACCATGCCGCATCGGCGATACTCTTCGCCAATTTCGGGTTTTTGATCATGTTGCGCACCACAAGTGCTTCCACCGCAATCAACCCATATCGTTTGATCAAAGAGACTACCTCTTGCCGGATGAAGTTTTCCCGCCGCCATCTGACCCGTTCGTGCACGCGTGCCACCACTTTGCGCCGTTTTTCCCGTTGGAGTGTCCCCCTGTGCGTTTTGGAGAGTTTGCGATGGGCGCGGGATAAGGCCTGTTCCTCCTTGCGGAAGAATCGTGGATTGTCGATCTTTTCTCCGGTCGAGAGATAGGCAAACGTTTTCAGACCGACATCGATGCCGACCTGTGCATCCGATGCAGGCCAGGAATCAGCCTCCGGCTCACATTCCACACTGATGCTCACAAACCATTTGCCTGTCGGTGTCCGTTTCACCGTGGCCGTCTTGGGGAGGCCAGTGAGCGGTCGATGCATCACCATCTTGAGGTGCCCGAGTTTGGAAAGCATGAGGGTGCCTTTCCGTTTCTTGCCAGCGTGGACGTCAAAGCTGTTCTGGTATTGCTTGAAGGTGAGGCTCTGGTAGCGCGAGCGCGAGCGGAAGCGCGGATACCCCGGCCGCTGGCCTTCCTGTACACGCCGGAAAAAGCCGTCAAAGGCCCGATCCACCCGCTTGAGGACGTCTTGCAGGACTTGTGAATTCACCTCGGCCAGCTCCGGGCGTACCTCCTTGCAGGCGGGTAGTTCAGCACATTGGTGTGCGTAGCCAATCGAGATGCCCGCCACGCGGTAGGCCTCCCGGCGTTCTCGCAGGGCAGCGTTGTAGGTCTCGCAGCAGAGATCCAGCCACTTGTTCAGCCTTGTTCGTTGGTTTTTGGTCGGGTAGAGTCTGTACTGAAACGTCTTGTTCATCTTACGGATACATTCTTCTTGGGTCAAGAGCAACCGGAAACAGTCCCTTCCCCGTCCCCAAATGGATCGCGCCTTTGGTTAAATCTTTAAATCAATCCCTTACTAACGCATAGTTCTGCGTTCAAGATCGAGCCACCGGCTGCTCCACGTATTGTATTATGGCCGAGCAAGACAAATTTATAGCTTAGAATGGGGCATGGACGAAGCCTTCCAATTGTGACTGACATACCATGCCCTGCTTCGCGATCAAGCAGGGTTTGAGGACGGTTGGGTTCGCTGCGGTAGATCAAAGCTTGCTCTGGAGCGCTGGGTAGCTTGAGCGATTGCGAAACAGAGGTATAGTTTTGCCAGGCCGCAATGATTCCTTCTGGGCTGGTGTCTGACTGTAACTCAACGCTAATGCATTCCAGGTGTCCTTCTCGTGTAGCAACACGATTGCATTGCGCACTCACGACCATGGACGCGTCTGTGAATCCTAAACCCTCCTGCCACGTTCCAAGCATCTTGCGTGTCTCGCTTTCCACTTTTTCCTCTTCCCCACTAATAAATGGGATGGCATTATCAAGTATATCGTAGGATGGTATGCCTGGATAACCGGCGCCGGATATAGCCTGCAAAGTTGTGACCAACACTTTGCGCACGCCAAAGGCCTCCTGAAGCGGCTTGAGCGCCAATACCAGTGGCGTTGCAGAGCAATTTGCATTGGTGACAATAGAACCTTTCCACCCACGTTTTTTACGCTGTTCGATGAGAGCCAAGGCGTGATCGGCATTCACTTCTGGAATGAGCAACGGCACATCATCTTGCATGCGATAATTCTTTGCATTGCTGAAGACCGCGATACCTGCCTGAGCGAATGCTGCTTCAATGTCGCCAGCCACTTCGGCGGGTAGGGCAGAAAAAGCGATTTTTACGTCACGGGGTAACGCTATTGGAGAGCAGGAAACTACGGGTAATGAGGCAGCAGAGGTAGGCATCTCGCTGCCAGACAAACGCCATTGAGCTACCTGAGCATATGGACGTCCCTCGTGCTGATCTGATGCGGCAAGCGCCACAAGTTCAAACCAGGGATGATCTTGAAGTAACTCGATGAAACGTTGACCGACCATACCGGTCGCGCCAAGTACAGCGACTGGTATGCGTTTTTGCGTATGCATGATCGTTCTCCGTAATGTATTTAACGCGCTTCTCGTCGCTTCTCTTGAGTTCCATGGCGTACCAGCGGAATCACAGGGGCAATCAGGTCGCGATGTAAACAACGTAAAGCTCGTTCGCTGTCTTGATCTTCTACAATCAGAATGATACCCGAATCTGATGCTCCCTGTGTTTCAACAGGAATGCGTTCACGGGCAAGAGCGGTAATAGCGCGTGCAGAGCTCATTGGATCGGCGGAGAATCCAGAACCGATACACGCGCAAGCTGCTAAGCCACGTTTACATATGACACGCCACGATCCCATATCATGCTGTAGAAGCTCCAGAACAGAATCTACAGCCTGCTCTTCGACCATAAATGAAAGATGATTGCCGGATGATGAACAAATGGCGACTGGCGCCGCTCCTGCTCGAGATGCCAGAGCGAAAACCTGCCCTGCGTTTTCTGGAGCACCAAACATATCGGTATTTTCTACGGTAATCAGTGCTAGCCGGTGACGTACAGTAATAGCTGCTGCTGCACTGCGCTGGGTTCTTTCCGATCCGACCAGGGTGCCACGTGAATGTGGACGGAAGGTATTACGAACGCGAACAGGAATGTTCAGGTGTGCAATCGGAATGAGCGTTCGCGGGTGGAGCACTTTAGCTCCAAACCATGATAAACGTGCAGCCTCGGAATAGGATAATCGTGGCAGCAGGCGAGCATTTGCTACAATGCGTGGATCGGCAGAAAGTACGCCATCCACATCTGTATAAATGGAGACTTCGGTACAATCTAATGCAGCGCCAATGATAGTTGCGGAATAGTCTGAACCATTACGACCCAATGTTGTCACGAAACCTGTCGTTGTGCGACCAATGAAACCTGGCATAACCGGCACTATATTGCACTCT
>DATMNR010000134.1:0-6512 GCA_035568795.1 Ktedonobacteraceae bacterium | reverse complement strand
CAATATGACCTGGAGTTCCTGGATGCAATCAAAAGCAGGAGCAAGTTCAACATCCTACATAATTGTGGTACGCGCATCTACTTTGACCAGCTTGCGACATACCCGGTGCATGCTCTTAGTTGGGCTACTACATTGGAAGGCAATCCTGATCTACAAGAAGGTAAAATGCGTTCTGGCAAGGCGGTGATGGGTGGGATAAGCGAGAAAACGATCCTCAAAACTGGAGAACCAGAGCAGGTACGTGAGGAGGTCGCGCGAGCGATAGAGATGACTGGTGGTGAGCATTTCCTGCTTGCCCCTGGATGCTCTATACCTCCCGAGACTCCCGTAAGAAATCTGCAGGCTATTCGTGATGCGATCTCTTGACACACTTTGAGGTATTGGCTATACTCACTCGGCAGAGGCTCTACGTCCTTCTGGGTGAAACACGATGCAAAATCGTAGGGGCGCAATGAATTGTGCCCGCCTGGGGAGACGATTCATGTTCGTGGGCGCAATGGATTGCGCCCCTACATTTGGAATTGAAAAGGCACTTCACGACTGATGGAGCGATATCAAACAATACGAGCTTTTTCCGCGGGAGGTGTCGTTTTTCGTCTAATTTCAGGTGATTCAATCGAGAAGAATGATACCAGCAATCAGTGGAGAAATGCGCAATATAGTAATATGTCTGTAGAAGTAGTGCTTGTGGGGCGCAGTCATTCTGGTATGTGGGCTTTACCAAAGGGAACACCTGAAACTGGAGAGACACTTGAGCAGGTGGCAGTGAGGGAGGTGCAGGAAGAGACCGGTTTAGAAGTACGTTTGATTGCCTATATCGGTAACATTTCCTATTCCTTTATACATGATAAGATACGCTTCCAGAAACAGGTACGTCACTTCTTATTTGAGGCGATAGGTGGAGATACCTCTCTGCACGATGCTGAATATGATCGAGTAGAATGGTTTTCCATTCCTGAAGCGTTACGCCGCCTGACTTATCAGAATGAAGTCAATATCCTTTCCCAGGCGGAAGATATTTTAAATCGTTGGTTACAGACCAGGCAGAAAGAAGGATAAAACAGCCATATGCAGCATCGGCCCCGCTATAGGCTCATGCGACGTATTCTGTACCCATATAATGGGGAGCAGCCGCTTTCATTGAGGCAAAGCTTGCGAGTTTTGTTGGCGTGGATGTTGTTTTTCCCCCTGACTATGTCTTTATTAGCTCTGGTACTAACCATTATCGAGTTATATCCCGTACAGAAAATAATGATGTACGTGATTTTATCTTTCCTTGCAGGTGTCTTCATCTTTGGCTTGTTTGGTTTGCTTGTTGTAACTATGAGCAATAAACTTGCTCGTTTGCATCAAACTGGAAGATACCCAATCAACAACAATAACCAGTGGAGGTAGTAGCTATGGATCTTAGCGTTGAAGGTAAATCTGAGCGTATTCCCCCTGGCTCGCATATTTGTCAGCTCTACAGCAAAGTAGTTGAAATTCCTGGAGTGACAGCACGTTTAATGCGAGTCGGCCTTACGCTTTCGGAAAAGTGTTTATTTGCTGCTGCCCCAGCACAGGTGAATGAATTGCGTGAAGAGTTGCAGAAATTGCAAATAGACGTAGATAAGGCGATTGAGGCAGGGCAATTGGTCTTATACGAAGAACGAGAGGAATTTCTGGCAAATGGTAATCGCTTTGACCCATATTATTTACTCTCTTCACACCAGACATTTATTGCTCAGGCTCTACGTGAAGGATGGCAGGCCGTACGAATTTCAATTGACATGACCTGGCTTTGCAAAGATATCGCTACTCCCGAACAAATCCTCAAGTATGAGGCAGCATCAGATGCCGTTTTCACGTTCCAAAATGCTCCCATCATTGCATTGATGCACTATGATCACGGTAAATTGATCCCTAGCCTGGTCGTTGAAATGCTCAAACTACATCCAATCGCTGTTGTTGGCAAGTATATCAAAAGAAATCCCTATTACTTGAACTCGGAGCAATACATGCTCAAGATTTTACGAATTAACCGCGAAAAGGAAAAAGGGATCAGATAACTCTTCCTCAGATCTTCTGAAATGAGATAAAACAGCAAGAAGGGCATCTCTAGAGATGCCCTTACCTATATGTCCGCTGCCCATAAATGCCACAACTATATTGTACAGAATTACTATTGGTTGAACAACTGTCCCCAGGTTCCCTGCATATTGCTCGTTCCACCAGCTTGTTGCGCGCCTTCATTCTGTGGTGGATGGTAGGTCATGGATTGGATACCGAGACGGCCAGGCCCGGTAAAGCGGTTGAGTATTATTGATGCGCCCGCCATCATGCCCCCGATAGCTCCAAGAATTCCGCCCCCACGCTGTGATCCCGCAACTGTAGTCACCGTCATTTGCACAGAGGGATCTTTCCACAGCCATGCGCCCGGTTCAACATCCAGCGTTTCGCCTGGCGCCAGCATTTTCTCGAAGACATTGCCATATCCATGTAGTACCAACATTCCCTCCCCTCCCTGACAGGTAAACTGATCGATGAAGAGGCCGGTGCGACTGAAGAGGATATTGGCTGCGCCCTGGACGAAAGTGAAGCCATAATCTACATTACCAGTAGCGAACAGAAATTGGTGTTCACGTACTTCGACCATTTGACCTGGCTGAAGACGCAATGCCACAATCTGGCCTGGCGCGTCACGTGAAAATGAGATGTTTCCAGGTCCATGCGCTTCGGTCAAGAATATTTGTATACCTGCAAAGAAGCGCTTTGCCACTCCTCTAAGAGATTTGAAGCCGATTTGTACCCCTG
Source organism: Ktedonobacteraceae bacterium (assembly GCA_035568795.1). Classification (GTDB taxonomy): domain Bacteria; phylum Chloroflexota; class Ktedonobacteria; order Ktedonobacterales; family Ktedonobacteraceae; genus DATMNR01. The sequence continues at coordinate 3,719 of DATMNR010000134.1, read as the reverse complement.
GATGCTTCCAAAGGAGAATGTGGTGTTCGAAGTAGATAGGTAGTTGTCCACCTAGCATAACATCCGCCACGGGCACAAGTTGCCCATCAACGGTTATTGTCATGTCGGCTACATGTAGTGGCCCTTTGGGATTGTGTAGTTCAGCTCTTGGTACCTCGCCTCCGAGCGCCTGGTTGCTACTATACTCTTCATACTGATTGGGTGGTACGTAAGCTGCTTGCGCTGGCGCTCCGTATTGACTCTGTGGTTGAGCCTGTGGAGGGGGAGTTTGACTCATCTGTGGAGGGGTTTGACTTACTTGCATTGGCGATCCACAGACGCCACAAAACTTCACCCCTTCGGCAACCTGACTTTGACAGCGGGGACAAATCATGTTTTGGCCTCCTTAGAATTGGCATAATTGGACAGGTCATTACTATCTACTGTCAGGCTTGAAGAGAAAGCAGGTTTCTCATATTCTGAACAGTAATATATCTTGCTTGATAATAACATACTATAGCAAGTATTCGGTAAATACGTAGGATGCTGAAAGGTACATCCGATTGCAATTGATAAAGGCAAGCCGAACAACTCAAAACTGTCTTGATCGTTCAGCTTGCCTTTATCAATTGCAATCTAGCAGAAAAGCATAATATCATTTGGACACAACAACCCAGGCTCACCAGGTTGTTCCAGATCAATCAATGAGTCCTAATATGCTGGATGACATTATAAGAGCTAGAGTACGAAGCTATCTGCCAAAGGGCTGCGAGTAGTGCCGTTCTCCCTCTTGTCACCGCTCAGGTTGACCGATTGTTGGCTACCTGTCTGGCGTCCGCTTTGCGCATAGCTATTTGACATGGGGGGAGTGTTTTGCAAATTTTGTAAACTTTGCAACGTCGATTGTGATTGCCCAATGTTGCTCGCATCAGTGGCGAGTTGAATGGTCTTCCCATCAATGACAACTGCAATACCTACCCCACGGCGTAAGTCATTTAATTGTCGGCGTAATTCTCGGTTTTCGGCCTCTAAAGCGTCCATTAACTTTTTCTGCTCAAGCAGCATTTGAGCAATGCCTTCAAAACCGGTGCTGGCAGCACGATCCATCATGGATACCTCCTGCATCATAGGTGTACCTATTACTTCTAGTACAAAATCTCCCAACACAGCTACCCCTCCTCCAGATTATGCCGTACTCAAAAGAGATACGATTCGATCCCAAATGGTTGCCGCAACACCTGTTTTAGGCATTACGGGCAAATCTTCCACTGCCCCATTTGCATGAAAGATGTGAACCTTATTGGTCTCTGTTCCAAAGCCGCTATCCGAGCGACTCACATCATTTGCCACAAGCAAGTCAAGGCGTTTCGCAATCAGTTTAGCGCTTGCGTAAGCAATCAGATTGCTTGTTTCCGCAGCGAAACCTACACGCACCAGGCGTTGTCCAGACCTTTCATTGCCAGTGTTCGTATCAACAGAATCAGCGAGTTCTTCCAGTATATCCGGGTTGCGAACCAGTCGTAAGAAAAACCCGTTCTGCTCATTGAGTTCTTGTGATTCACTTTTCTTGAGCTTCTGTGTCGCAACTTCTGATGGACGAAAATCAGCCACAGCAGCACTCATCACAAGTACATCGGTATCGATAACCGCATCATGTACCGCATCTCGCATTTGTATCGCGGTCTCGACTCTTCGCACTTCCACCCCGTAAGGTACATCTAATACAACGGGGCCAGAGATCAAAATGACGTGTGCGCCGCGATCTCGTGCCTCTGTTGCCAGGGCATATCCCATCTTTCCAGATGAGCGATTCCCTACATAGCGTACCGGGTCGATTGGCTCCTGGGTACCTCCGGCTGTTACAACTACCCGATAACCAGCAAGATCACCGTTTCGTCCAAATACGATGTTGATTGCTCCGAGCAAAACGCTGGTATCAGGAAGCCTGCCTAAACCCACTTCTCCTGAGGCAAGCCTACCTACCTCTGGCTCGACTATAAACACTCCACGTTCCCGCAACAAGGTTATGTTTGCCTGTGTTGCCGGATGCGTATACATGTTTTGGTGCATCGCGGGTGCCAGCAGTAGAGGAGCCTTTGTTGCCAATGCAACCGCAGATAGCATATTGTCGGCCAAACCATGGGCCAGCTTCGCGATTGTATTAGCTGTTGCCGGAACGACCACCAATAACTCCGCTTCCTCAGCTAATGCGATATGTGTCTCTGCTGCTTTTCCCGACGGTTCCCATAAGTCGCTATAGACAGGCCGATGGCTCAAAGATGAAAATGTCAATGGGCGTACAAATTCATCTGCTCGTTCAGACATAATGACATCAACGAGAGCACCAGCCTGTTGCAGGCGACTAACCAACTCGACCGCTTTATAGCTCGCGATACCACCACAGATTCCGACGAGAATGCGTTTGTTTAGTAACACCGTTCGCTTGCTCGTTCCCTTAACAAAGCCTTGGGTTCAAGGCCTACGTTACCATAACATAGGTTGATACTCCTAAACAATAAAGGTGCCAAGAAGTACCATACGATTACGCTCGGACATCCTTGCGTTTCAGAAAGTATGCGATTGCGACTCCCAGTATCAATATCATCAGTATCAATGCAAACCAACAGATGAAGAGATGGAGAGTTGCTTCTGTTTGAGTGAAGGTCGAGAAAAGTGTTCCTTGGAATGAGAAGCCATCTGTCCCCAATTTGTCTCCGTGCAGCCCAACTGAATAGCCTGCGGCGGCCATGCCCCACCGGACCGCAAAAAGTGCTCCTATGGTTTGCAGGAAAGGCCCGTCTAGATTGAAAAGTAAGCCTGAGAAGATTACCTGTGGAATGAGAATGATTGGGATAAGGCTCACTGCTCTATCGTTATTTGGGGCTAATGCCGAAACTGTCAATCCTATCATTAAACCTGCCAGCGAGGTCAGTGCCATGGTAATATACACTTCCAATGGAGCAGGAAGCAAAATACCTTGTTGTATAGGGGCTACCGCATTCACAGCAAACACCAGGATGGCACTTTGCACCAGGCATAAGATTCCTAAAATGACAATCTTCGAGAACATATAGGGTCCTATGCCCAAATTCACCGTTCGCTCGCGACGATAAATCGGAGCTTCCTTGACTATCTCGCGTGCTCCGTTGATACAACCAAACATCATGGCAGCAAAAGCCATGATAAACAGGTATTTCTGGGCATCGAAACCCGATTCTGGAGCAATGAAATCTTGCAATGCCTGTAATGTATTCCCTCCGTGACTGGCAACAATTGCCTGCCCCTGGGGTGTATCATTCAAGAAGTTCTCAACATTCAGACAACTGAGCGGATTTGATACAGTTTGTGGTATTTGTATATTTGAGCCAGGTGGATGCAGTGGACATTTGGCGATACTGCTTGGATCGAATGTGCCATGTCCACCTGATGACAGCATCAAGACGAGGATTGCAGCGATGATTGGTGCCTGCAATAGCAGTATGAGCAGATTACCAGTATCATTCTTGAGCAATTCCAGATAGCGCCGGGAAAGTAGAGAAAATTGTTTCCAGGGATCGCCTCGCTTTGGTTGTTTGACCACACCTGTCTCTCGCGAAACGTTTGCCTGACCTGCAGGGCCCTGGTTTAAAGGACCAACGACGTACTCCTGGAATTCTCGCGATGCATTGAATCGCTTCTCAGCCTCATCTGGGATATTGGGATTTGCTTCTGTAGGCTCAAGAGCGCTATAAATTTCAGCA
>DATMNR010000133.1:0-5470 GCA_035568795.1 Ktedonobacteraceae bacterium | reverse complement strand
ATTGCTTGCTAACCTGTTAGCTCCATGTATGCCCGTGCAGGCAACCTCACCGACTGCATAGAGACCTGCGAGTGTGGTGCGACCATATGTATCGGTCATGACGCCACCCATACAATAATGGGCAGCCGGGGCAATCGGTAGCAGATCTTTTGCGAGGTCTAGACCATACCTGCGACAAATGGTTGAAATGGTGGGGAAGCGCTCATACATACATTCCGCGGGAAGATGACGCAAATCGAGAAATTCGCAATCAGTTTCTTCAGACAACATCTCGCTGAGAATTGAGCGAGCTACTACATCTCGCGGAGCAAGTTCGGCCAATTCATGGTAGCGGGGCATGAAACGTTCACCCGCGTGGTTGCGCAGATAGGCACCTTCTCCTCGCACAGCCTCGGAAATCAGATGTGAACCACCAACTACCAACACAGTTGGGTGAAACTGCATAAATTCGAGATCGGTAAGGGCTGCTCCTGCACGCCAGGCCAATGCAAGACCATCAGCAGTCGCACCTGCGGGATTTGAGGTATGTAGCCAGAGACCACCTGCACCACCATTCGCTAAGATGGTTGACCGTGATGTAAAAGCGAACGACTGACCACCTTTAGCTAGCGCTTCGAGACCTACGCAAATACCATTCTCAACAACTAGTCTGCTCACATATGTTTCTTGATATAATGTTATTGAAGAACGCTTGCGCACAGCTGTCATGAGCGCTCGTTCTATTTCGGCGCCCGTTGCATCGCCGCCTGCATGCAGGACACGCCAGCGGCTATGCGCTGCTTCGCGACCAAGTAATAAGCCATCTTCTGTGGCATGTTCGTCGCTGCCGGGTAATGCTCTGTCAAACTGCACGCCCATCGAAATCAGCCAACTCACAGCAGTTCTTGCCTCTTGTGTCAGAAGACGAACGGCAGTTTCATCGCAAAGGCCTGCTCCAGCAGCGATGGTATCTTGAAAATGCAGTTCGGGACTGTCATCAGCGCCTAATGCCACAGTCAGACCGCCCTGCGCATAACGCGTATTGCTTTCCCCTAGTTGCCCCTTTGTGAAAAGTGCAACACTGAGGTTTTCGGGCAGGCGTAATGCGACTGAAAGGCCAGCAATGCCTCCTCCTACTATGCTAACATCGTATGATTTGCTGCTTACCATCTATAGTTCTCCCAGTTAGTGTACATTATACACTTACTAAAGTGTGAAAAAAAACATTTGTCCGTAGACAACATAAGAAAGGGAAGTGTTATTTGTACACTAACTCTGACTGAAAGTTTACCATAGAATGCAATCAAAAACAAGGGAAAGAAGATAAAAATCAGCTTAAAAAATCGTCGTTGAAGCTCTCACTTGAGTGATATACTGCTGGCTTGCCATCGCGATAAAGGGTAATTGCTCCCTGTCCATACACATGCCAGCCGATTTTTCTGCGCTCTTCACCATCATCGAGCATGCCTGTTCGTTCATCAATACCCAGCAACACAACACCGGGTAATAATGATGCAAGCTGTTGTGCCCAACCCTTCCCGAAGGTATTATGATGGGGCAGCACGCAGGTATTCAACAATAGCCCCAAACCCTCAGTAACACGCCTTTTGCCAGGATCGAAATAATACTGGCACATGACCATCGCTCCAGCACTACTGCCAGCTATAACCGCTCCATTTGAGTAAGCCTTGAGCATAGCTTGCCAACTGGCGCTATCCTTTAAGGTTTCACCCAAATAACCAGTGAAGCCACCTAACATGTAGATCAAACGTGACTGGCTGATTGCATTTACAATTGACGGATCGTTGGCAGAAGCCTTGTCGATAATTGGCACCGATTCAACCTGAGTAGCGCCCAGGCTCTTAAACCAGTTAACTCCATTGCGCCCGGCACGCTGGTGGTTATTGTCAGGGGCTGCCGCTGTTGGGATAATACTGATTTGCGCTGTTGTGCCTCCGGCAAGTTCAATTGCTCTACGATCTGGCACGGACATTTGTCCGCCGAATTCCGCGCCGCCCTCCAATAAGAGATATCCTTGCATGTTATGTTTCCTCTCCCATCTTGCTATGAGCTAAATGAAATATGCAGCGTTCTACGTCTCGGCCCTGACAACTCTACGAGAACAATCCGTTGCCACGTTCCAAGCACTAGTTGGCGATTACGATAAGGCACAGCTATGGATGGGCCGATGATGGACGAAAGAATATGGTCCGGCGTATGGGAAGGATCATGCGGATGACGATAAGAAATCTCTGGCAACAAGCGCCGTAAAGCATCGATGAAATCAAGGTCGGTTCCTGGATCGAGGTCGGCTGTCGTGAGGGCACAGGTAGTATGTGAGACGAAGATCGAGCAAAGACCATCTTCGCGTGGCGCTTCTTTAAGGTGTGTTTCGATAACCTCAGTGATGTCTACGATCTGGTCATTTTTCTTTGTTGCGATGGTGATTGTTTTCATAAAAGGCTCCTGCTCTTCATATCAAAGGATCAGTGGTAATCCTAAGATATCTTAATTATAGCAGGCCCATTTATGTGTCGATGTTTCCCTGATTTTAGGAAAATGTACAATCCCTACTGGAGACAGGCTCTCAATCCACCTATGAACACGCTACGGTCTCTCCCCTGCTGTCTGTGGAAGGAGACCGAGTTGCGCAAGCACAGCAAAGCGATCAGGAACACCCCAGTGTTCTACAATCTTCCCGTCTTCAAATCGACAGACATCCATGACCGTAATGGTGATCGGTTTGCCGGTAGGCGGTCCCATGAAATGGCCGCGATTAGTGCCGCGAGCGGTCATGAGTATCCATACTGTATCTGCGTCCGCAATGCAATTCTCAATCGTCAGATGAAAATCTGGGAAACCAGTACGCAGATAGTGAATGTCCTCTTTCAATCCTTCTAGTGTGGTCTTCAACCCGAACTGGTGTTCCCGGTAACCGGTTGTGAAGAGCGAATCCAGGGCAGCATAATTGCCCTTGTTGAACCCCTCTTCAATGACGCGACGCAAAACGTCCTGGTTCTGTTCAGGTGTTCCGTTGTTTTTTTCTGTAGGCATGTATATAGCTCCTTCATTAACTCGTGTTCGTCACATCTTTAGTGGTGTATCGTCTTTCCAATGCTGACATGCCTTTGACTCCTCAGTTGCACCAGGAGAGATATGTTTGTAGGGTTGCAAAGGATCAGGCAACGCATTCCTTCGTTTAAGTTGCACGTTGCCCGTCATTTAGATAGTGGTAAGAGCAATGATCATTACCCTCGGATGAGCGCTTCACCACTCCCACGAGCAGGAATGGCACCCAGTTGCTGCATCCAGGCGAGCATATCTATGACTGCCCAGCTATCCGTCATTTGGCCGTTTGCAAAGCGGGCAAAGCGCATTTGCTGAACCTGGAAGCTTTTTCCAGAAGGGGGGATGCCGAAGAATGCACCAGGACCGGTATGGGTTCCCGTAATAGTGATACGCACAGCGGCCTTATCTTCCTCGGCGATCAGATCATCAATATACATGTGCAGGTCGGGAAACGCACTCCGCAACATGGTGGCGACGCGCTTGAAGTGTTCGCGGCAGTCAGTTCCCTGAGGTTCATTGTGATCGACGGCGTTTGGCGCGATCAGCTCATCAGCCATGCTCAAGTTGCCCTGATTGAAGATTTCCTCGCCGATACGACGAGCAACGAGTTGATTTTGTTCTGATAACATCGGTTTGTGTCCTTTTCTGGCTACTTGTTTACGAACGATAACGTCTTACTGTTCAAAGTCTACCTTGCCGAGTGTTGTAGCGCATCGGCACAATTACGTGTTGGTATTACCTGTTATCGGTACCGGGTAAAGACGGGTGATCGTTCAAACAAGTCGGCGCTCAACCGCGTAACGTGTTGCGGCGCTGCGTGAATTGACCTGAATCTTATTGTAGATGGAATGCAGGTGTCCCTGAACCGTGCGTGGACTGATGACGAGGCGTTCGGCTACCTGGACATCGGTCAAGCCGCTTGCGACGAGACACAAGACTTCCACTTCACGTCCGGTGAGTTCATCGGGGTACACCGGTGACACCTTGAGCGACCTGGCAGGGGTCGGTTCTTGTATAGTGAGTACCTGCTCTGGTGTCATCCTACTGCCTTCGTCCCGTGCCTGTGTGTATGTCTCTTCACCCAGGTACGTTCGTAGGATCGCCACATCACGTTCGTATGCTCCACGAGCCAGCGCATCCAGATCGGTGCGGGCGTTTAAGTGGGCCTCTGCTGCTCCAAGTATGTGCGCCGCTCGCCAGTATTGCTTTTCTGCTTTCGCAACACGCGCCAATCCGAGGAGTGTCACTCCGATGACTTCTTTGTCCTCGATTATATCCGTGTGGGAAAGGCTCTCTCGATAGCGTTCAAAGGCCAGGATGTAGTCGCCCTGCTCGAAGGCGACCTCTCCCAAACGAGCAAGGGTCATGCTGCTGTTGCGCACGCCACCGATTTCGGAAGTGAGGGTCAGGCACCGATTGTACAGGGAGAGGGCTTGCGCGTTGTCATCCAGACGCAATGCGACGGTTCCGAGTGTGTAGAGTGCGCTGAACTCGGATTCTCTGTCGCCTACTTCCTGGGAGATGGCGAGCAATTCTTGAGCAAGGTTTTCCGCACGGGTGTAGTCTCCTTGTACGAGCGCGACCATTGCCAGGAGCTTGCGGGGACTGATCTGCGCCCGTATTTCGCCCTGCTGCGGAGCCGCCTGTAAGTTTTCCTCCGCCAGTGCGCGTGTCGCTTCGATATCACCTTGTTTCCAGGTGAGCCGTGACAAACTGTCAAGTGCATGCCCGAGTAACCATCTATCCTCAGCCTCCCTACTGAGGGCTATGCTCTGCTCGATCAGTGTGCGGGCCTCGGAAAATCGCTGCGCATAGGCTAGGGAGAGTCCGAGATGGAGCAGAGCCTCAGCTAGGCCACGTTTTTCTCCCAATTCCTGGTAGCTGGCGACGCTCTCATCAAGCAAAGCTGTAGCAACGTGATAGTTGCCCTGGCGCAGGGCTAAATCTCCTGCGCCGCACAGCGCTCTGGCTCGCGCTGATGTTCGCTTGCCCGAGTGGGGTAATGCGAGGGGCGCTGCGAGCCAAGAGCGTCCCTCGCTAAAATAGCCGCGATTCACCCAGTACTTCCACAGCGCTCCACTCAACTGCACGGCCAGTTCCACTTCCTGATGTTCGATGAGAAAGCCGAGCGCTGCCCGCAGGTTTTCTTGTTCCTCCGCGAGCAGCCTCAACCCTTGTAGCTGTCGTCCCCCATTCATGAAAAGTAATGCTGTCTCTTCAGCCAGAGTCAGAAAATACAGCGCGTGGCCGCGCCGGATGTCCCCGGCTTCCTCGTGCTCCTGCAGGTATTCCAGTGCATACTCGCGTACCGTTTCCAGCATTGTCAATCGCGGCTCCTCGCTTTCCTGCTTCAACTGATAGATCAGACTATGATCGAGCAGCGATGAGACGCCAGTGAACACATTTGAGGTCTGATCCTCTC
>DATMNR010000132.1:0-7156 GCA_035568795.1 Ktedonobacteraceae bacterium | reverse complement strand
AAGGTAAGTGATATTCCAATCCATCCACAAGATATTCATCACCGTGTGATTGTGCCAGTTGCTGGGTTGGATCGAGCCGCGATACAGAGCCTGGCATATGCTCGATCGATCTCGAAACATGTGACGGCCGTACACGTAGCTATCGATGTAGAAGATGCAAATAAGGTACGTGAAGTGTGGGAACGCTGGCAAAAGCATTTGGATGAGGACGACGAGACTCAACTCATCATCATTGAGTCACCGTATCGCTCACTATCGCGTCCTCTACTTGCTTACATCGATACTGTGCATGAACTATTCCCTACAGATACCGTGACGGTAATTCTAGCAGAATTTGTTGTCGCTCATTGGTGGGAGCAAATTTTACATAATCAGACTGCACTCCGTTTAAAAGCTTCTCTACTCTTTCGTCCAGGAATCGTTGTTACCAGTGTTCCCCAACATCTTAGAAGTCGGTTAAGGTAATAATGTAGAGAATTGCATTGCCCTTGCACTTTCTTGTTTGAGGCGGTAGAATACCTATGGTTCCATCTGTTTGGTACAGTGGGATCATGTAGGATTGGCTACTCTTCCCCTTTCCCAGACATGCATCACACGTGCCAGCCCCCAAGAAAGGTAGCAAATAAGCCGAATGACAATAGTTACCCGTCCTCGCACCATTAGCGAGTTGCGTGAAAGCGGATATAAAGTTCTTACAGTAAAAGAGGAGATGCGGAAGAATCTCATTCAGAAGCTCCGAGGAAATGAAGAATTATTCCCAGGTATTGTGGGTTACGAAGATACAGTAATCCCCCAGGTTGAAAATGCTATACTCTCTGGCCAGGATATCATCTTTCTAGGTGAAAGAGGTCAAGCGAAAACACGTTTGGCACGCAGCCTGGTAAATTTACTCGATGAATTTATTCCAGTAATTGCTGGATGCGAAATTAATGACGATCCCTACGAACCAGTCTGTAAAGCTTGCCGCGATAAAGTCGATGAGTTTGGCGATGATGTAGAGATTGCATGGTTGACGCGGGATCGGCGCTATGGAGAGAAGTTAGCGACACCAGATATAACGATCTCTGATCTGGTAGGTGAGGTAGACCCGGTACGTGTTGCCGAAGGTCGCTATCTTTCAGATGAACTGACCATCCATTACGGAATGATTCCTCGTACCAATCGTGGCATTTTCTGTATTAACGAATTACCAGACCTGGCAGAACGTATTCAAGTTGGTCTCCTGAATATCATGGAAGAGCGTGATGTGCAAATTCGTGGTTATAAAATTCGTTTACCGCTTGATGTGTACGTCGTCGCAAGTGCTAACCCAGAAGATTATACGAACCGCGGTCGTATCATCACACCGCTTAAGGATCGTGTTGGATCTGAAATTCGCACGCATTATCCACGCACAATGGAATATGAGATTCAGATCATGGAATCTGAAAGTAACCACTTTATTACTGAGGGAATGGAGATTATTTTCCCCCAGTTTATGAAAGAGGTGGTTGCCGAAATCACTCAGCTTGCGCGCCGTAGCAATGATATAAGCCAGCGTTCAGGTGTGAGCGTGCGCGTCTCGGTCACGAATTTTGAGAATGTGCTCAGCAATGCCAGTCGCCGGGCGATGCGACTCAAAGAACGGCAGATAGCTCCCCGCATTAGCGATTTGCCAGCGATTATCGCCTCAACTTGTGGCAAAATCGAGCTTGATACGGTAGGAGACGTCAGTGAGGAAAGGGTCGTTCAAAAACTCATCAATGGAGCAATTCTCGAAGTCTTTACTGAATACTTTGAAGTGCGAGAATTTGAACAACTGGTTGCAGGCTTCGAGCGAGGTTTGAATGTACAGGTTGGGGATGATTTGCCGTCTATGGAGTATGTGAACCAGCTCTCGAAGGTAGGTGGACTAAGTAAAGCTGTTGATAAGCTCAATGGAAGGGGAAGTCCAGCCAGTATTGCTTCGTCCGTCGAGTTTATCCTCGAGGGGCTGCATCTTAACCGAAGGCTTAATAAGGATGAGGTCAATGGCAAAGTTCGCTATCGGCGATAAAAGGAACGCTCATCATGTTCAAACGCTTTTATAAGAATCGTTATGGATATTCGCGCTGGGATGGTACCCAGAACATCGAAGGGCTTGAAGCCGACGATATTCTGAATGCGCTATCCGACGATTTCATGGAGGAAGGTAATCTCCAGCAGGCACTGAAACGATTGATGCAAGAGGGTATTCGTAACGAGGATGGTCGTAAGACTATGGGTCTTCGCGAGTTGATGGAACGCATGCGTAATATGAAAAACGAGCAACTCAATCGCTACAATATGGCCTCCGGTGTGATGGATGATTTGCGTGAGAAGTTAGAAGAGATCAAGAGTTTGGAGCGCGAAGGCATACAGAATCGTCTGGATGGGAAAAACGAACCGTCTCAACAATCACAATCATCCGATCAGCAACAGGGAACGAATCAGCCTCGAGACGGTACTGAACAAGAAAGTCAACAAGGCTCAAGCGACAGCCAGCCAGGGCAATCCGGCGAAGGTAACGATGATCTCACGCCAGAGCAAAAACATCAGATGCTGGAGATGATTGCGAAAAGGAAACAAGATTACCTTGATAAACTACCACAAGATATCCCAGGCCAGATAAAAGGGCTTTCTGAATACGACTTTATGGATGACGAGGCGCGTGAAAAATTCAAAGAGCTAATGGATAGTCTGCAACAACAGATGATGCAGCAGTTTTTTCAGGGTATGCAGCAATCCTTGCAAAACATGACTCCTGAAGATATCGCCAAAATGCGTGAGATGATTCGCGACCTCAACAAAATGCTGCGTGATCGCCAGGAGGGTCGAGAACCAGACTTCGATTCGTTCATGCAGAAACATGGGGAATACTTCCCAGGTGTCAATTCGCTGGATGATCTGATCGAGCAGATGCAACAGCAAATGGCGGCTATGCAAGGTATCATGGATAATCTTTCACCTGAGCAACGCCAGGAGCTACAGGATCTCATGGAACAGCTCATGGGTGATGATCGCATCCGTGTCGATATGATGGAACTGGCTATGAATCTCGAGGCTCTTGCTCCAATGGAACAGATGCGCACTCGCTTTCCTTTTCGGGGCGATGAATCGCTACCGCTAAATGAAGCAATGCGTATGATGAATCGTTTACAGCAAATGGAGGGTCTGGAAGATCAAATCAAGGAAGCGCGCCGTCTGGATAACCTTGAGGCAATCGATAGTGACAAGGTCAAAGACCTGCTTGGCGATGAGGAGTATCAATCAGTCGAACAACTGAAAGAACTTATGAAGGTTCTTGAGGAAGCGGGTTATATTCAGAAAAAAGGTAATCGCTGGGAATTGACCGCGCGTGGCATTCGTAAAATTGGCCAGAAAGCTCTTCAGGACATTTTCAACAAACTGAAACGAGATGGATTTGGTCGTCATATCAGCCCATTTCGTGGAGTTGGTGGTGAACGTACCGATGAAAGCAAGCCATATCAATTTGGTGATCCATTCCTTTTGGATCTGGAAAAAACACTCATGAATGCCTTGCATCGTCGTGGTACGGGCACACCTGTAGGGCTGGAAAAGGATGATTTCGAGGTCTATCGTACCGAATTTACTACCCAGTCTTCAACCGTATTGATGATCGATCTGAGTATGAGTATGGTCTACAACGGCTGCCAACCGGCCGCGAAGAAGGTAGCGGTGGCTCTGGAAAGTTTGATTCGCTCGCAGTTCCCACGTGATAACCTGCATGTAGTAGGTTTCTCATTCGTTGCTCGTGAATACAAACCTGAAGAACTGGTAGAGATGGGACGCTATGATAACAGCACCGGCACAAATATGGCCCACGGGTTCATGCTGGCACGCCAATTGTTAGCGCGTCATCACGGTGTGAATAAACAGATCATCATGATAACAGATGGGGGTCCTACCGTCTGGTTTGAGGAGGGTGAATGGCAATTCGGCTATCCACCGAATCCCTTTGCCGAACAACAAACGTTGTTAGAGGTCCAAAGATGTACTCGCGAGGGGATCACTATTAATACCTTTATGTTGGAGGATGATCGTTGGATGGTGGCGTTTGTGAATCAACTCTCGTCGATCAACCACGGCCGTACCTTTTACGCTGATAAGAATAACCTGGGTGAATACCTGCTGATCGATTATCTGAACAGCAAGCGGAAGTTTATCGCGTAGATGAGTGAGGATAATCCGGGCGGGGGCAAGCCCCGCCCCTCCATTTCAAAGAATTCGAGTGCTGATAAACATAATGGAGGGGCGGGGCTTGCCCCCGCCCGGCCAACATCTCCCGCTCAGCAAATATCTCCCTCCCTTATCAATCTTGCTCAGCCAGCATCTACTGCTCGGGTCAATCTTGCCTATCAGCCCTTCCTTGAAGGCCTCGACAAGCTTGGTCTGGAATTAACCGAGCAACAGTCAAAGCAGTTCTTGCGTTATCAACAAGAATTACTTGACTGGAACACACGTGTGAACCTTACGTCTATCACCAAACCAGAAGAAGTGTTGATCAAGCATTTTCTCGATTCCTTGTCCTTGCTGCTGGCCTTTGATGCACCAGAAGCTCGTTTGCTCGATATCGGAACAGGCGCGGGCTTCCCTGGACTTCCGCTTAAGATTGTACGCCCCCGATGGCAATTGCTCCTCTTAGAGGCTACCGGCAAAAAAGTGGCATTCTTGCAGCATCTGATTGAGACGCTGCACGTTACATCTATTGCAGCTATGCATGGACGAGCTGAAGAACTGGCGCACAAAGGCCAATACCGCGCCGCGTTCGATGTGGTCACTGCGCGTGCCGTCGCATCTCTCCCTGCCCTACTTGAGTATGCTTCGCCGTTCTGCCGCGTGGGTGGCCAGATCATTCTCCAGAAAAAAGGTGATCTTACCGGGGAGTTGGCTAATGGCGTGCGTGCCGCCGACAAAGTTGGGGCGGTTTTGAAGGACGATATTGCTGTGAAACTGCCAGGTCTAGATGATGGTAGGAGGCTACTGGTATGGGAGCAAGTGAGAAAATGTCCGGCGCAATTTCCGCGAAGCGGCTCGGTGATGGCGAAAAAGCCGCTCGGGTAAGCTTCCACCTCTGAGTTGATCGGAAATCTCGCATGTCGTAGCGGGGTTTATATATGACTTCCACTCGCTTCATCGCGAGGTCAAGCCATCCGTCGTTGCGTCATTTGCCAGCCTTACCATAGGTTGGCCGGTTTCACGGATCTACTCCTCGGTCTTTTTGTGCCTTTTTCTTCTCCCACGTCTCTGTGCAAGGAACGCATCAAGATCAGATCGCAGGATGCGATACTCTTTACTGATATCGATAGCAATCAATTCTCCATCGCGTATCCATTGTCTCACTGTTTCGGGGTGAACTCGCAACTCTTCAGCGATTTCTTCCACGGTGAGCATTTTCTCTGACATGGCTTCAACTCCTACCAGCGTTTAGAGCCTATTCTACTGTATGAAGATGTGCGGGTCAAGCTGTGCCTGTTTATGGCTGTATGAAACTGTATGAAACTTGACAAATGCATATGATATAACTTATACTTGCATCAAGCTGTTTACCTTCTCTGATGGCGCAGTGGGAAGAGGCGGAAAGTGCTTGACAGTTTTCTTCATCAAGGCTTGGAGTTGAGTAATCAGGAGGTAGAGCAGTTTCTATGCTCTCGACTGGATAGTTTGAGTGGAACTCACGCGTCAGCCGCAGTAGCAGTAATCGAACCCGAGGAAATGTTGAGCGAACAAACGGAGTCGATCCAGAGCTGATTGTCGTTCAGGGGGAAAGTGTTTTCACTTCCACCCTGCTTGGGAAAGATAGAAAATATGACGAGAGATTATACCGATCGAGGCGTGCAGGGAGAAACAGCAGTACTCAATCGCCTGGTACAGAAGGGGTTTGAGATGCTGATACCGTGGGGCGGACATAGGCGTTACGATATCGCCTACTTCGTTACAGTTGAGCACAGGAACTTTGGCTTCTTCGTTCATCGTGAGAGCTATCTTGTGCGTATTCAGGTGAAGATGGGTCGACTGGCTCCAGATAAGAGCGGTATCGATTTTAATACAACGAGTGTCCACCCGAGAGACGGGAAGCACTTCAGGCGCGACTATGTTGGGGATGCCGAGCACTTTGGAGTGTTCTGCCCCGATCTAGACAAGGTGTATTTGGTTCCAGTGGCGGACGCTCCGAAGAGTGGGCACATGATACTGAGGCTGACCCAGCCAAAAACGGGGCAGAAGGGCGGGTATCATTTCGCGAGAGACTATGAGATATAGCAACAGGGTCAGGCGTTGAGGATGAAGCCCGATAGCGCCGCATCGAAATTCGGTCAGCCATTTGATGAACACGAGAAAAGTAGAGGATTACCCTGAATGGAGGGTTTGATGCAAGATGATTCGACATTGAGCCTGGAACCTATATTCCGCCCGATGGTCGTGAAGCGGGGTTGCCTCATTACTATTGTCTCACTGCCGTCAAACGGTGATCTATGAACAAACAACGTGAAAGTCTCAATGTACCACTCTGGCACGTCTCTGTCAGCAAGGTCGTGGTAGGGTTTGCCCTTTTGATACGCTCTGTTAGCGTGTCTCCTGTGACCCACCCAGAGCGCATTTGCTGGATATTGGAGCAGGAGCAGGTTTTCCGGGCCTTCCACTCAAGATTGTGCGTCCCCAATGGCACGTTGTGCTGTTAGAAGCCACAGGCAAAAAAGTAATATTTTTACAGCATATCATTGAAACGCTTCAGCTCAAAGATGTTGTAGCAGTCAATGGACGTGCTGAAGACCTGGCGCACAATTCAGAATACCGAGGCTCATTTGATGTAGTCACTGCGCGTGCCGTCGCATCCCTCCCTACCCTTATAGAATATGCTGCACCATTCTGTCGTTTGAAAGGGCAAATGATTTTTCCCAAGAAAGGTGACCAAACCGAAGAATTGGCTAGTGGTAAACGCGCTTCCTCTCAAGTGGGAGCGCGCTTCATGGCTGATATTCCTGTAACCCTACCAGGTCTTGATGATGGGAGAAGGTTGCTGGTGTGGGAGCAGGTAAACAAGTGTCCAGAACAGTACCCTCGAAGTGGTGGAGTGATGGCGAAGAAGCCGCTTGGCTAGTTCTATGAAGTAAGGCTGAAATGATCATCTGATCTCCTT
>DATMNR010000131.1:0-12023 GCA_035568795.1 Ktedonobacteraceae bacterium | reverse complement strand
CCTGGAGCAGGCTTTGGTCGGCCATCCTATTTCACCTGCTTTCTAGCACACCTGAATAGTTACTAATAAAAATTGAATATTACGCTATTAGGCAATGAAAAGGGTAGTTCATGCATTTCTTCAGAAGCACATCTGTGGCATTCATCTTCTAAACTTGTATAAATGATACCCATTGACGCTCCCCCTCTCTAGTGCTAAAATATATCCTAGTGGAAAGGTCGGATTAATTTAGCGCTACACCCTAAAATCGTGCAGTTTGCACTCTACTCTAGACGAGAAGGAGACGACCATGTGGTTACAGGTATCTACAAAAGGCGAATATGGCGTACGGATAATGGTCGATCTTGCTCGTCATTACGGTGAACGTCCCCGTTCGCTCACTGAGATCGCACAGGCAGAAATGTTGCCATTGGCATACCTTGAGCAACTTGCAAAACTATTAAGAGAAGCTGATCCACCGTTGCTAAACAGTACTCGTGGTGCGCACGGTGGCTATCGTCTGAGTCGCCCTCCAACAGAAATCACTATGGGCGAGATCCTGCGAGTTCTCGAAGGACCGATTGCTCCCATGATCTGTGCGAAAGAGGGTGAGATGACCGAAATCTGCGGCTTTCTGAATTCTTGCAAAATCCAAACCCTGTGGGCAAAGGTGCGGGATGCTGTAGCTCATACAATCGACACAATGACATTGGCAGAACTCGTGGGCACACCTGACCCAGTGAGGGATACCCCATCAACATTCATCGCGCTCTCAGACATTCGTGTATCCAACTCTGCCATAAACTAATCTATAAAAAGCTCAGGGACGGCAGTCCCTAGACGGAGTGTGGAGTAAGCCACACAACATCTCCCAACGTGGGAAAGGCAAAGCAGGGTTCCAAGGGACGGCAGTCCCTAGGCGGGGTGTGGGGTGTCCCCACACTTCCCTTTTCCCCTCGGTCGGGAGAAGACAAGTTAGTAATCAACATAAAAAGGTAGGATACGTAATAGTAAATGGAATCAGAACTGATCATTAAAAACCTTCACGCAAACATTGAAGGCAAACCCATTCTTCGCGGCGTCGATCTGACCGTCAAACAAGGCGAAGTTCACGCCCTCATGGGTCCCAACGGCTCAGGTAAAAGCACGCTCGCCAATGTCATCATGGGTAATCCCAAATACGAAGTGACCGAGGGCGAGATTTGGTTCAAAGGGGAGAACATTCTGGAATATTCTCCTGATCGACGCGCCCGTATGCGTCTCTTTCTTGCATTTCAGTACCCTATGTCTATTCCAGGCGTTAGTGTAGCGAATTTCCTGCGCCGCTCACTCGAAGCGGTTCGCGAAGGCAACAAACCATTGGAAGAAGGGGAGAATCCAACTGGTAAAATGGGCAAGCGCAAAGGCATACCGCCCGGTGAGTTCCGTAAACTGCTACAGGAGAAGATGCGCCTGCTCAAAGTAGATAATAGCTTCATCAACCGTTCTATTAATGATGGTTTCTCAGGTGGTGAAAAGAAACGTGCTGAGATTCTCCAAATGGCACTACTCGAACCAGAGATTGCACTCATGGACGAGACGGACTCC
This sequence comes from Ktedonobacteraceae bacterium, assembly GCA_035568795.1. Classification (GTDB taxonomy): domain Bacteria; phylum Chloroflexota; class Ktedonobacteria; order Ktedonobacterales; family Ktedonobacteraceae; genus DATMNR01. The sequence goes on along the minus strand of DATMNR010000131.1, from coordinate 10,457 downwards.
GGGCTGGATATCGATGCACTCAAGATAGTATCCGAAAGCGTCAATGCATTGCGCGGCCCTAACCTTGGGATTTTACTTATCACCCACTACCAGCGCATTCTTGACTACATTACCCCTGACTATGTGCATGTCATGTTTGATGGTCGCATCGTCAAGTCAGGTGACAAAGAGCTAGCTTTAGAACTCGAAGACAAGGGTTATGAATGGCTCAAGCCCTCTGACGAAGAGAATGGGGTGACAGTCAATGCCTGATGCTCTATTAGCTGGACTTTCTCGCAGCGCGGTGGAGGAACTTTCGCGCCATAAGGGAGAGCCTGAATGGATGCTACAAAAGCGCCTGCAAGCCTGGGATATCTACGAAAGCATGCCAGTTCCTCTTGGTCGTCGAGGAGATTTAGGCACGTTGCGTATGTTCTCCAATTTCAAGTTCCAGGAACTCAATCCCTACGTTTCCTCTAACAGTAATGGCATATTGCCTGCTGCCATTGAGCAGTCTTTACAGGAAGCATTGGTCGATCAACGTTCTGGACTTCTCGTGCAGCGCAATGCCTCTGTCGTGCGTATTGAACTCGTAAAGGAACTGAAACGCCATGGTGTGATACTGACCGATCTGGATACAGCCGTGCGAGAATATCCCGAACTCGTTCAGCAATACTTCATGACAACCTGCGTACCGGTAAACAGCACAAAATACACAGCCCTTCATGCAGCCTTCTGGAGCGGAGGCGTCTTCCTTTATATTCCTAAGGGGGTAGAAATTGAAGACCCCATTCTCACTCAAATCTGGATTGATGCCCCTGCATCAGCCACGTTTGCGCATACACTCATTATTGCCGATGAGCAAAGTAGCGTGCGTTACGTAGAGGAGCACAACTCGCTTATTGATGGCGATCAGCCCTCGTTGCTGGATGGTGTTGTGGAAGTATATGTGAAGAATGCGGCTCATGTCGAGTTCAGCAATATGCAAGACCTCGGCCAGAATGTCTGGACCATCACGAATAAAAATGCTGTACATGAAAAGGATGGCAGCACCACATGGGTTCTTGCCGACCTGGGTAGTAGAGTAATGCTCTCAGACATCGGCGTTGGCCTGACGGGTAATGGAAGCGCAGGCGAACTGGTGGGTGTCTTCTTCACTGATCATGATCAGCGCTATTCAATCAACACTCTCTCGAACCATGCAGCTGTAGCAACCAATGCTGAGACTCTGGTGAAGGGTGTACTTACCGGTGAGTCTCGCGTAGAGTTTATAGGCATGATTCGCGTGCAGCCAAAAGCGCAGCAAACGGCTTCATTCCTCTCAGACCACACGTTACTGCTCAGTAAGAAGTGTCGTGCAGAATCGATACCCAGTCTTGAGATCGGGGCTAACGAAGTCAGCGCCAGTCATGGCGCCACAACCGGACAAATCGATGAAGAGCAGCTATTCTACCTTATGGTGCGTGGAATACCACGCGAAGAAGCAGAACGTATCATCGTACAAGGCTTCTTTGAGCCAGTGTTGCAACGCATTCCATTAGAGAACCTGCGTACACGCTTGCGCCGCAGTATCGTACGCCGCATGAGCGGTTCCTACGAAGCCGAAGCAGACACCTGGGTTGATGCCCAGGAACGCTGGGAAGTCGAAGGCGTCGACGAATATGCTGTCTCGCTTAGCGACAAACCCACCCAAGAAGAAGAAATAATACTCACCGAATATTAAATGTGAGGTGCAAGGGGCTTTACCCCTGGCGAGCTTCGGTGCCGCGTATCTGGGGGATGCAACAGTGGGTTCCCGAAAAATCTTTGTATTCTTTTTTGCCATCTGCGGTAGCAATAAAGAAACATCACAAAATTGTGATGAACTATACTGGAAAATCATACCCTTGTAATGTTTTGATAGTAATCAAACAGAAATCAGGTAGAGAATGTCAACATCCGATAGTGTAACGGTGACGACAATGGATCATACGAAAACAAACTCTGCAATGCGCACAGCGGCAGAAATACGTAAAGACTTCCCAATCCTGGCGCGCCAGGTACACGGCAAGCCCCTGATCTATCTCGACAGCACATCAAGTTCTCAGAAACCGGAAGCTGTAATCGAGGCTATGAGTACGTATTACGAAATGTACCATGCCAATGTTCATCGTGGAGTCTACGAGATCAGTGAAGAAGCAACGGCCAGGATGGAAAAGGCTCGTGTCAAAGTAGCTCGCTTCATCAACGCTCACCGCAGTAAACAGGTCATTTTTACACGTAATACCACCGAGAGCATCAACCTGGTGGCCTACAGTTGGGGTAATACGAATATTTCTGCTGGTGATCTGATAGTGCTAACAGAAATGGAACATCATAGCAATCTCGTTCCATGGCAATTGCTGGCACAACGTACAGGGGCTCGTCTGGAATTTGTGCCTGTAACTGACGAAGGACTGTTAAATCTGGATGTGTATGAACAACTCTTGCAGCAGCAGCCAAAACTTGTAGCTTTCACACATATGTCCAACGTGTTAGGCACTATTAATCCTGTCCAGGAAATGATAATGCATGCTCACGCAGTTGGAGCTATCGCATTGCTCGATGCGGCACAGAGCGTTCCACATATGCATGTAGATGTGCAGGCGCTTGATATTGATTTTCTGTGCTTTAGTTCCCACAAGATGCTAGGGCCTACTGGTATTGGCGTACTGTATGGGAAACGAGACCTTCTGGAAGCCATGCCTCCTTTCATGGGTGGTGGCGATATGATTCGTAAGGTTGGATTACGTGAATCCACCTGGAACGACCTGCCCTGGAAGTTCGAAGCTGGAACACCTGCAATAGCTGAAGCTGTTGGCCTGGGGGTGGCAGTCGATTACCTCAATACGCTTGGCATGGAGAACGTGTTCAAGCATGAGCAAGACATTACCGCGTACGCGCTGGAACAATTGCAGACCATCCCAGGTTTGACCATCTATGGACCAGATGTTACGAAACGCGGTGGTGTGGTTTCCTTTACCCTGGCTGATATTCATCCACATGACCTGGCATCGATCCTCGACCAGGAGATGGGTGTCGCTATTCGTGCTGGACACCACTGCGCGCAGCCATTGATGGAACGTTACAGTCTGGCTGCAACTGCGCGTGCAAGTTTCTACGTGTATACTGTCCGAGAGGATATCGATGCCCTGGTACAGGGGTTGCGCAAAGCGTTACAAATATTTAACTTGTAGGGGCCAGTTTATGTCAATGGATTATTATCGCGAATACATTCTGGATCATTATCGCAATCCACGTAACTATGGAAAGCTCGATCATCCAGATGCTCATGCCGAAGATAACAACCCTCTGTGTGGAGATCAGCTCGCAATAGATCTCCAGGTAGATGATGATCACATTACAGAAGTGCGATTTCAAGGACGTGGATGCGCAATTAGCCAGGCCGCGGCATCAATGCTGTCTGAAATGATCGAAGGTAAGACTGTAGAAGAGGTCGTGCAACTCGGTAAGGATGATGTACTGGATGCCCTGGGTATACCCATCAGTCCAGCTCGTACAAAATGCGCCTTTCTTTCTTTACGCGTTCTGCATCGTAGCCTTGCCCTGGCAGGTTTAGAAAAACCCACGATGGATGATGAAGATGATCAATGATGAAGGGATTTCCAAGCGGCTGGAAGCTCAAGTTGCTATTATCACTGGCGTCAGCCATGCTGGACAAGTAGGATTTGCGCTTGCTTCCGCCATGGCCCGCGAAGGTTTCATGCTTGCCATCAGCTCTCGCAGTATCGAACGAGTCAATGCGCGTTCTGAAGAACTGCACGCCGAAGGGGCACAGGTGGTTGCAGTACCTGCAGATTTAACGACCGAAGAAGGAGCCAATGCATTGGTTCAGGAAACGTTGAAATCCTATGGTCGCATTGACATCCTTGTGAATCTTGCAGGCGGCCTCACAAAGTATGGCCCTTCAGATGAATTAACCCTGGCTGACTGGGATTTCGAGTTGAACAATAATTTGCGCTCTGCATTCCTCTGCTCTCGTGCTGTTTGGCCTATTATGAAGAAACAGAACAAAGGCAAGATTCTCAATTTTAGTCGAGCAGGTGGCGTACAAAGTGCTGGCCCCAATATGCTTGCTTACAACTGCGCGAAGGCAGGTGTTGATGCGCTTACACGGACACTCGCAAAAGAAGGCAAGAATGTTGGCATTTACGTAAATGCCATTGGTCCAGGCCTCATTGTCACGCAATCGAATCTTGAGTCAATGAAGCCATCGTCTGAAGATTTGCGTAAGAAGTGGGTAAGCATAGAACAAATCGTAGAGGCTGCAATTTTCCTGGTATCACCCGCAAGCGACGGCATCACAGGCGCTATACTCCCTGTTCAAGGTATGGGAATCTAAAGGATTAGTATGTCAGACTTTGTAAAAGTCGCAGAAGTCAATGATTTGGATGAAGGCGGACTCGTAGCAGTAGAAGTAGATGGCGAACCTATTTGCCTTGCAAAAGTCAATAATTCTATATATGCCTTTACCGATAATTGTACGCATATTAGCGGCCCTCTCAATGAAGGCGAACTAGATGGTGAAGTGCTCACCTGCCCCTGGCATGGAGCGCAATTCAACGTTTGTACTGGAAGGGTTCTTCGAGGACCTGCTCGTCAGGATATTCAAACGTATCAAGTTCAAGTAGAGGGAAACTACATTCTGCTGAGTCTGCCCGACGAAATGTAGGATCAAAATCTCCTCTTGATATTTGTTGTGAAGTACCCCAGAGCTAGAAGATAGGGGCTTCTACACCCTAGTCGCGCTTTCCACACAAGCTCGCCCAAAGCGTTGGCCTCTTCCAGGCCGTGTAGATGTTGATTGCAGCGTTCTCGTCCCTGTCCAAGACCACGCCACAGTGGATGCAGATATGTATCCGCTCGTCCAGGTCCTTGTGCGGGCCTTGTTTGCCACATGCGGAGCAAATCTGGGAGGTCTTCATGGGATTGATTTTGGCAACGACACGGCCAGCCCATGCTGCCTTGCTCGTGACGATCTGCACAAATTGTCCCCATCCTGCATCCAGCATGCTCTTATTCAAGCCACCCTTTGCAGCGGCCCCATTTGGCAGGTACATCCCGTTTTCATCCTGTTTGGCTTTGGGACTGCGTACCAAGTTCATGAGTTGCAACTCTTCAAAGACGATCACCTGGTGCTCTTTGACGAGTTTGTTGGCTTGCTTGTGATGAAAGTCTCGTCTTTGGTTAGCTACCTTGCGATGTGCTTTCGCTAGGACCTTACGCGCCTTTTCCCTCCGATGGGAACCGCGTTTCTTGCGCGACAAAGCATGCTGCTTGCGCTTCAAGTCTGCTTGCGCTTGGCAAAAGAAACGGGGTGACTCGATAAAGGTGCCATCTGAGATCGCCGCAAAGTGCGTTATTCCCAGATCTATCCCTATCTCACTCTCGAGTGGGGGAAGTGGCTCTGGATGCTCCACCTCGCACGAAAACACCACGTACCATTGCCCAGCTTGATACTCGATGGTGCAAGTCTTGATGGTTCCCTCCATCTTACGATGAAGCATCATTTTGATGGAACCGATTTTAGAGAGGCACACACGATGATCATGTGTGAGGCTGTAGCCTCCCTGAGGATAGGTGAAACTGTGGTAGCGATTGCGACCCTGAAAGCGGGGATAACCCGGTTCCTCTCCATTCTTCACTCGACGGAAGAAGTGGTCGAATGCTCGTTTCAAGCGCAAGAGCACATCTTGCACAACTTGGGAATGGATATCCTGGTATTCAGGACGCAGAGCTGCTTTGATCTCAACCAGATCCCGTTTCTGCTCATAGTAGGAAATGGATTTGCCCGCCATCTCGTAGGCTTCTTTGCGCTCTTGCAGAGCCGCATTGTAAAGCTCCCTACATCGTGTGAGCGTCCAGAACAAGAGCTTTTCCTGCTTCTTGGTGGGATACAGGCGAAACTTAAAGGCTTTCCTCATTTTCCCTGCTGTCCTTCCATCTATCGTTTGAGTGATTCCAAGGTGACACCTCCCACCGTTGCCACAAAGTAGTTGTGTGACCACAAGCTGGGAAGTCTCCGCTTGAGTTGCGGGAACTCTTGACGCAAGTACCGGCTACTTGTCCCCTTGATATATCTCACAAGTCGATGGATACCGAACTGCGGGTCACATCCCACCGTGCCGTTGGACATGATCGGGCATGACTTCCAACTCGATGAACTCTTGTCCCCACTTCTCTATCGTCTCAAGGACACTAGTTTTTAAACGTTTATTTATTGGTGGTATCAGCACCTTGCGACGGTACTTGGAACAAAACACCACATGAAAATGGCAGATGTACGCCTGAGTGTTATTGCTTCTCAGTTCATACTTCATAAGCAAAGTACAATGAGAGCCCTTGAGCGTAGGAGCGTAGGGTATTGCGTGCTCGACCAATTGCATCAAGATATTTTAAGGTAGCCAACAACCGGAACCACCAGGTTCCCATTGCCATCAACGACTACATAGCGCTTTAGGTAATCAGACGTCTGGATTTCTTGGATTCGCATAAAGCTCCTGCTTTCTTACCAATAGCCGCAATTCATAGCCGTCTATGCCGATAAGTATATTGAACTTTTGTTCAAAAGTCAATACTGCCGAGAAAAGGAGATTTTCTCTGTCGTTGTATACTATGAAGACCCTAGTATTTGCTGCTATTGATAATGGAAGGCAAGGGGGATATAACGTGCGGACGCTAAAAGCCCCCTACAATGAGCAAGCTAAAACAGTTTGTTCTTGAGGAGCCCCGTTGCATGCTTGGTAGATCACACGTAATGTTTGGCTTAACCGCTGCAGTCGTTCTTGATGGTTTTGTGCATATCTCAGGCCCACCACTAGCTACTGCTACGCCTGTGCCTATCGATTTGATTATCAATAAAGTCATCTTTTTTTCTATGGTAGCCCTTGGGGCGCTCCTACCCGATATTGATAATGCACAAAGTACCATAGGACGGAGGTTTGGTTGGATCAGTAAAGAGATTCAACACATTGCAGGCCATCGGACACTTTTTCATAGCCTTCTGGGTTTGTTACTGGGTTCATTACTTGCGCTTGGCATGGAGCAACTTGTAATACTTTTCTTAGCCCAAAAAGGTTTTAACTTTCCTGCCCAATTTGTAGAAAAGACTCACTTAGTCTTCGTTGCTGTATTGATTGGATGTATCCTACATATTACCGCAGATGGGTTAACCGAAGGTGGTGTGCCATTATTATGGCCGTATCATAAACGCTTCGGCTTTCCCCCAAATCCTCATTGGCGTTTTCGAACAGGTGACTGGCCGGAATATGTGATCGTTTACTCATGTATGCTACTTGTCTTTCTTGGTATCTGGCAAGCCATTATTAAAATTTGAAATGCTGAAATGAAACGATTTGATCTGCGTACTCAACAAAAGATAGCCTGGGGACTCTTGATACTTATCATGGTTATCTATATGGTGTGGATGAGCAATCAGGCTATCCTGCGATATGCAATATTCAAGGCAAGCGCTTTTGACCTGGGTAACATGGATCAGGTATTATGGAACACGATACATGGGCGTTTTTTTCAGTTTACGAACCAGGCAATTGACTGGTACGGCCCACCAACGCGCCTGGCGATCCATTTTGAGCCGATAATCTTACCGCTCTCGCTGCTGTATACCTTCCATGCCGACCCACGTATCTTGCTTGTCTTCCAGACGCTGGCATTAGTATCCGGAGCTTTACCCGTCTTTCTTCTTACGCGCAGATATATTCCTGAGTGGCCCATTTTTGCCCCTCTGATGGCTACAGCATATCTATTTTCTCCGGCATTATTAGGTTTAAACATATTTGATTTCCATCCAGTTAGCCTCGCGACCCCACTATTGTTGTATGCCATACTGGCGCTTACATACAAACGGTGTGTATGGTTTCTGATTGCCTGCACTCTTGCTTGCATGTGTAAGGAAGATATTCCTCTTTCTGTAGCACTACTTGGTATCTTAGTTATATGGAAATATAAACTACCGCGATTAGGCTTAGTTTTATTGATTGGCGGCCTGCTCTGGAGTTTTCTGGCTTTTAAAGTTATTATCCCGCATTTCTATCCGGGTGTTCAGGCAAACAATTACTGGTACCGGTATGAGGCTCTGGGAAGTTCACCTGGTGCAGCAGTTGCGAATCTAATAATTCACCCCTGGCTCTTATTTACGACCTTCTTCACTCTGGATCGTTTCTATTACATCGTTGGCCTCATGCGAAGTGTTGGGTTTCTGTCTTTGCTTTCCCCCGAGTGGTTGCTACCTGCGCTACCCAGCCTTGCTGTAAACTTACTCAGCACTGATCCCCTTTTGTATAGCGGTGTCTATCACTATAATGCGGCAATTATTCCATTCGTCATGGTATCAAGCATTCATGGCACGCGCCGCTTGATTTTTGTCTGGCAAGGATGGCGGCAGGGACATCCAATCCATCTACAGCAATCAGAAACCGAATTTAATCTGCAAGGGGCTGGGATTTCACCAACCATCGAAACCATCGCCCTTTCATCCTCCTCTCAGTCCAATCCGATATTGACAACATCTGGTTCACCTGCCAATGCCCTGACCACGTCTACCCAACTGACAGGCGGCACCTATATCATGACCTTATTCAATTCATCATTACTCACTTTGTTCAACCGCATGTTCGACCAATTGAAACCTCAAGTTTTACGGTTGACCTTGCCTGCCTGGCGACACGAACAATGGCAGAGATTCAGTGCTCGTATGTCTCCGTTAGCTAAAAAGATTACAATTTTTCAATTACAATGGATACTTTTTACCTGGATTGTGCTGTTAATTGGCCTTAACTACGTGATTGCTATACCTCAACTCAATGCTTTCTGGGCGGATCACACACCAGGTAGTCGTGAAGAACAAATTCAACACGTACTGGCACTTATTCCACCGGATGCTTCTGTCTCTGCAGGAATGAACCTCAATCCTCATTTGAGCGAAAGACAACTTTTAGCGGTCTTTCCTTCCGTATGCCTGGATCCTGAGTGTAATCACACCGTCCAATATGTTGTAGTTGATCTCAATAACTTGTCTATAGAAAATCTGGCTGAAGCAACCAGCGAACTGAATGGACTTTCAAAACTATATCGTCCTCTTGCACGTGCTGATGGTGTAGTTTTATTAGTGCGACGTAGCACTTGACAGGCAAATCATGTTATAATCGTTTTAGACAAAGCTAGATCTAGCCTGCATAAACAAAGCGCTTATGGAGAAGAGCACGATGTACAATCCAGGTAATCCTTTTCCAGAAGAAATGATTAGAACACAGCCTTCTGAGGCTTATCCACCCATGGAGGAGCTGCCACTTAAGCCTCCACCTCCTCAATATGCTGTGCAACCTCCGCCTCAAGCGCCAACTGGGATGTTCACTCAATCTCAACAGGCTGCGCCTCTGGAAGAAGGGGAGAGTCCTATAACTGGCCGCGAAGATGCGCTTACAATCAAATTTGCCATTGGGAAACTGAATGATTATCTCCTCTGGTTTCTGATGGTTCTAGAAGTAACATTACTGATAGAGTTCTTCTTAAAACTGATAGGGGCCGCCCAAAACAACCTGTTTGCAGGCTTCATGTATGCCCTGACAGTAATCCCGCTCTACCCATTTAATGGCATCGTGCCAAGTACGAAGCTGGGAAATAGTAATGCAGTCATTGAATGGTCCACTCTTATTGCAATGGCTGTCTACTTTTTGGTCTTCTATGCGCTGAGACGATTTCTAAGTATTCTCATTTCTGGTCCTGAAGAGCCTGTAGAATAAAGAATCTCAGCATTTCACTTTCTTCCATCACCTTTACTGAAAGCCGAACAACATATGTAGTTACGGGGTGATATGTGTGCTGAAAAACCTTGAGTCTGTGTTGCTCGCAATCTGCCGGGCAATAATCGCCAGCGCGTTCTGGGCCGCAAGCAGAATATTCCATAAAGTTGAAGTTCATGGAGTTGAACATGACGCTGTTGCGTCTCGAACCTACTATGGCATACTGCATAAACGTGATTTGGACGCGATTATTATCGTACCAACAGTAGTGTTTCACAGAGGATGGAGGGGAGTGGCTGGAGATCTACATTTTGCCCTGCGGAGCGACGGCTTTTCACCCGGTTATCTAGGACGTCTTGTTATGCGGCCTCGCTTGCTATCGCGTGTATTACGTTTGCTTTCCATAGGACCAGTTTTGCGATGGCTAGGAGCACATCCTGTACAAGATCTATTGCGCCCGGCGGAGGAGTGGGTACGTGAAGCCCGGCTTCCAAGAATTGAAAGCTGTGTTGGTGACGTATTCACCTCAGACTTTGTTGAAGAACTTGCAATAATCACAGGTGAAAACAAGAAGCAAATCGCATCCTACCATCTGTCACAACTGCTTGATTGGCGATATCAATATGCGCTCCAACAGTATTATAGCTCTGAAATTCTTGCGCTATCAATGCGCAGGCC
>DATMNR010000130.1:0-6886 GCA_035568795.1 Ktedonobacteraceae bacterium | reverse complement strand
GCACGTTGTTATCATTCGAAGTGGCGAAGGTTGAATGAGTGAAAGCCTTTGGCAAGAATGGAACGAGTATGCAAATGAGAAAAAAGCTCGTGGTCAAGACACGGAAGACCTGTTTTGCCAAATTAGGCGTACCTCCGAGAGATGGGATTATGTTCTCTTGTATAAACCTGATGTTGGCATACAATTGGGGTATGGTGGTCCCATAGATCAGTTGGGCTGAGAATGTGGTAGTATGATTCTTAAGAAGAAAGCAGCCAGAGGCGATACTTTGAATGAAAATAAGGCAAATCAAGCCATACATAAAAGTTGTATTCAATTTCTCAATGGCCATTGCGCCTCATCTGTCGTCGCTCCATTAGGTGCAGATGTCAAAGAAATTCTTGATGCACTCAATATCCAACGCCCAGGAGCACTGATCATGATTGCTGGTGCTACATCTGAATTATCTGAGGAAATCACTTCTCATCTTGCGCAATTATGTAGCCTCGGTATCATGCCAACAGTTAACAAGAAGAATGCGATGATTATCGATGGAGGTACACAAGTTGGAATAATAAAACTCATCGGCCTGAGTGCGAATGAGTGGGGCCATCGATTGAACCTTCTGGGAATCACCTGTGCTGGCCTGGTAACATACCCGGGTGGGCCCTCAATAAAAGAGGAATTACGTGATATGAGTGCTCCGCTCGATCCCAACCACTCTCATTTTGTACTGGTACAGACGGAAATTTGGGGCCGTGAAACAGAGACCATGTATGCATTAGCCCAGTTGATTTCAAAAGGCGTCCAGGTCATAACACTGGTTATCAATGGAGGAAACATCGCGAAAAACGAGGTATTGTACAGTGTACGTCACGGTTGGCCTCTCTTGATTATTGAGGGAACTGGGCGTTTGGCTGACGAGATATCCACTCTTTGGCGGGAAAAACCATCTTCTATCAAAGATGAAGAAATGAGAGAGATTATCTCGAAAGCACCTATCTCTCTCTTTCCATTAAGAGGCTCCCCACGCGACCTTGAGAAGGAACTGCTTCACTCCCTGGCTAAGAAATAGTTAATGAGAAATCTCGGCATTCAGAATGCGACGTCTGTTTGGATATACAAATGAGTAGATAAGACCCAATAATTCTGCATCATTGTTGTAAAAAAGGTTCACTCATCATTCATTACCTTGTTTGCCTAGTTCGCCTTTCTTTTTGTATCTTCAGCATCTTTTACCAGCGTGATAATCTCTTCCAAGCCTGAAATGCGGTCAGAAGCCTTATTCAACAAATACAAGTTACTTAACACTCCCTCAAAATCAACGAGACCAGGGGTCTTTTTGATTGCTTCTGTATATGAACGCTTTGCCTCTTCGAACTCCCCTAGAACAAGTTGGGCTAACCCCAAATCATAATAATCCCAATAGATTTCAGCCGCGCGTACTAGTCTGGTAATGCGTTGTATGGCAATATCTTTATTACTAGCAAAAGCAATAATTGCCTGCTCTTTATTACCAAAAAACCATGAAAGGCTAGCAAAGTTACCTAATGCATATGATGAATTAGGATCGGCTTTCGTGGCCTTTTCGTAAAATTCCAGAGCTTGATGATAATCCTGCGTATTGTGTTCGTAATCTCCTAAACGACGATAGAGGCCTCCTAATGTTGCTAAAGCATCCTCGTAATCAGGCTGAATACCGATTGCATTTTCTAAATGTCGAATAGCTTGCTGATAGTCAGCCCTGGCATGAGAATACAATGTTTTCTGCTTCGCATCATCCTTTTCCAACTCGGCCTCTTCATATTGTTGATTTCCCCGTCGTCGATAAGCCAGGCCCAGCTCCATCTGCGCCTGATGAAAATTTTGATCAATGCTTGTAGCAAGATCTAAGAATTGTATCGCCTTATCATACGCTTTAACGCTACTGTATGCCCGTCCCAATGTATAATTAATCTGAGGATCATTCGGAACGAGCTCTTGAGCCTTCTCATAATACTCCAGAGCCTCTTCTCTGCGTCTCTGTTCTAACAGTTGGTTACCCAATATTAACAGTGTTAATGCTCTATTGGTCTTCTCAAATTGCTTTTTGACTGCATCAACTTCATCTTTCATATTCTCTCCGAGAGTTTTTAATGTAGTCTGAAGCTCATCAATATTTTGTTGCTTAAGTGTGATCTCCCCCTGCAATTTTTCAATATTTTGTTGCTTCTGGCTCATTTCTTCCTCTAGCTTATCAATGGCGTTCCCTTTTTCCCTGGTTCGCTCTTGAAGTTCCTCTACCGATGCAAGGCCTAGACGCCACTTATCCTCAAGATCTCTAAAGCCATTATTCGTGATGATGCCGAGCGCTCCTAGTCCAATCGTGATGACTGTAAAGACCGCAAGGACAACTGCCATTACAGTCGCAAAAGAAGTAACTAAAGTAAGAAGATTATTCGACTGTTGCAATTGTTGATTAGCTCTACTTGATAAATTTTGTAGCTGACCTAGAGTCACGTTAGCATTAGGAGAAGGAGCAGGTAAATTAGTATAAGATATCATTGTTACGATCCATGGTAAAACTGTAAGAAGCAGAATGAACACCATAATAATAAGAGCGGCCAATAAGAGCGACTTTCGATTCGCATCTTGTCGCGTTACTGGTTGTGGGGTGAACTGGGGTGCTGGCTGAGATGTTTGTGCCATTGTCTCACTCCTTCAATATATGAAGATGTAATGATAATGCGTCTAAAATACCGAACTTTCTAATAAGGTATAAAAAAGATCGTATCACATTACCAAATGACCTGAAAAATTTGTAGTCCATGCCTACACTTCTTACTATGAGGACTCCCGCAATCTGTATATCTAATATGATATACTGTGACGAGCAAAAATGGGAGTGTAGCTCATCTTTCTAAGCGATTCGGATTGCGTTCACATCCAACATTTGTGGTGTTATCCATTTACTTAAGGAGCAGCTATGGCGACTTCAACGGCGAAAACCTCTGATCAGGCGCTTCAAACTACCCTCTCTCTACTTCAAGACTTATTTGGTTCGATTCAAGAATGTGATTTTGCTGTGCGTTTGTGGGATGGCAGTACCTGGAGGTCCGATGCAGGATCACAAGAACCAGCACGCTTTACAGTTGTATTACAGCATCCAGGTGCTCTGCGCAAGATGTTCTTGCCACCGAACGACCTGACCCTGGGCGAGGCTTACATCTACAACGACTTTGATATCGAGGGGGATATTGAAGCAGTTTTTCCACTTACGGAATATTTCACTGGCAATCAATGGGGAAAGATGGAGCAATTACGCTTTGGAAAACGGTTGCTCAGTTTACCGAATATAAGCCAACCTCGACCAGGAGATGCGGCGGCAAAATTGCACGGTACACGGCACTCGAAAGAGCGAGATCGTCAGGCTGTTACCTATCATTACAACCGATCGAACGATTTTTATGCATTATGGCTGGACTCGAGCATGACCTACTCTTGCGCATATTTCGTGACCCCTGACGATGATCTCGATACAGCCCAGGAACAGAAACTCGAGTATATTTGTCGCAAGTTGCGCCTGCACCCTGGAGAGCGATTGCTAGATATAGGATGTGGATGGGGCGGACTGGTGATCTATGCCGCACAGCATTACGGGGTGCAGGCATATGGGATCACGCTAAGCGAACCACAGGCCGAATTGGCGCAGAGGTATATAGAGGAGGCAGGTTTGGCACGAAAGTGCAAGGTCGAGGTACGCGATTATCGCGAGGTCAATGAAGCGAACTCGTTTGACAAAATTGTCAGTGTGGGCATGTTCGAACATGTTGGAGAAACACTGCTGCCTACCTATTTCAAGCAAGCCTGGCAGTTACTACGCCCTGGTGGAGTATTCTTGAATCATGGAATCGCGAGTGATTTTTTCGATGCAGCAAAAGCGAAAACAAGCTTTGTCAATCGCTATGTGTTTCCAGATGGAGAATTGCTGCCAATCAACAGGACGCTGCGAGCAGCAGAGACAAGCGGCTTTGAGGTACGAGACGTAGAGAGTCTGAGAGAGCATTATATGCTCACGCTGCGACATTGGGTACAGAGACTTGAAGCTCATGCTGAAGAGGCTCGCAAGATTACGAATGATGTGACGTATCGTGTTTGGCGTTTATATATGTCTGGCTCAGCGCACGCATTCCAAACTGGATTCAATAACATTTACCAGACATTGTTAGCAAAGCCTGATCGAGGAGATAGCGGTTTGCCTTTGACAAGGGCTGACTGGTACAGGTAAAGAAACATAACAATGAGGAAAGGACAACATTATGATCCAACTAACACAATTAAAATGTACAGCTTGCCGCAAGGGTGAGCCGACAGTTACTGATGAGGAGATAGATGAATTTCGTCCGCAGGTGCCCGATTGGAGCATTGTAGAGATTGATGGGGTGAAGCGTTTAGAGAAAGAATTCAGGTTTGATAATTTCGTACATGCCCTGGCTTTTACAAACAACATTGGCGAACTAGCCGAGGAAGAAGGGCATCACCCGGCTCTGCTGACTGAATGGGGTAAAGTGACTGTATCGTGGTGGACGCATAAAATTGGGGGCCTGCATCGCAACGATTTTATTATGGCTGCCAGGAGCGATCAGGTATTTGCGACGGCTGAGGGCAGAAAAGCGGAGTAGCTCCAGGCCAGGACGGCGCAAGCGCCCCAACCCAGGAAAGCAAAATGGTGGCGACAAATACCTATGTTCCGGGCCAGGACGGCGCAAGCGCCCCAACCCAGCCCACCACAGCCCCCGTCCCTACGCGAATAGATAGGGACACATCTGTATACGATGGAATTTGGAAAGAGGGACGAATGGAAATTGGTGAGACATTACTCGTCACGACTCGACATGAGTGGCGCGCATGGTTGGCACAGCACCATCGTGAGTACAAGGAAATCTGGCTGGTTTATTACAAGAAGACTTCAGGGAAAACGGGTATTAGTTATGAGGAGTCTGTAGAAGAGGCGCTGTGCTTTGGCTGGATTGATGGAGCGATCAAGGGTATCGATCTGGAGACCTATGCAGGGCGTTTTACACCACGCCGCGCTAAAAGCCCCTGGTCGGATTCCAACCGCGAGCGGGTCGTGCGTTTGCTTCGAGATGGCCGTATGACTGAGTCAGGTTTAGCAGTTCTTCCTAATGAATTACGGCAGTAGGAACCTGGCGCCCGCAAACCGGACACCCGTATACCGGACACCGCATACCGGACACCCGCGAGGGGTGTCCCTACATTTCTGCCTTTCATATCTACCATTCCAGTACTACCTGTACTTGTAGGTCGCTTATTGCTTCTAGCGCTGGGTACGGCTTTTTAAAAGAAAAGGCGTAAGGGGTCTCACCGTGGGCACTCAGATAGGCCAGACGCTCTTTTGACTCTTCGACTGTGGGAATGTGACCCGATGGTACCCACCAGAGAGCTACGTAAGGGCCATTGAAACGCTGAAACCACTGTTGGCGCTGTTGCAATACCTGACGGTGCCGACTCTTATAGACGAAGGCTGAAAGATCACCAAGACTTGCCCAAAGTGAGAGGTTCACAAGTATGAGATCGTCCTCGTAGGGACGGATGTCCGTTGCATTGCCTTCCGGTGTTTGCAGTCGCCAGAGGAAGCCGGGACTGTTGTCGGCGAGAGCGTTAATCGCATCCAACTCAGCTACAAATCCGGCCATGATTGGATCAGTAAGCGGAGCCAACATACGAGCAATGTTGACCTGCGCAAGATGATATGTCATAGGATTCCTTTCTGTGATTCTCACAAGCGTTCGTTACTGGTACATCACCATTAACGGCGGAGGGTCCATCTTCAACACATCTGATGGTGACATCAAGAGCTGATCCCACCTGTAGAAGAGTTTAAAGCCTGGATATTGGATCAACTGCTGCTTATCGAAGATACGGTAATCGCCGATTTTTGCTTCTGGGGTCCCAAAACCATCAACCGACTTCACGACCATGTGTCACATTTCCGGCTTTAGATGCACTCCTTGCCCGTTTGCGTCTACTCCTGTGCCAACATCAGATTGCCTAAAGTATACCATGTGCTCTTTTCCTGTTCCAGCGCAGGAAAGCAGCGTTTTTCTTTCTTGGTTGACTTTCACCGCTATGTTTGTATAATTGTCTCAGTTAATGACCGCATATACCTTTCCTCAGACACACACCCTTTCCCCTGATGTTGCAGCAAGACGTGCAGCACAAATAAAAGTTATTGAGAGAGCACACCGAGTAGAGTGGGAGAGTTATAAAGCCATGATGCGAAAAAGACGTGTGTTGCAAGGAGCCACCACCCTTGATACAATTGCCTAGCAGATGAACACTGACGAGTTATTAGGAAAAATTGCCGAGTTTCTGAACCCGATTGCGAAAGTCATCTCACACATCAAAACAGAACTCTTGCATGTGAAAACAGCAGTGGATGCTCTGAAATCTGGACAGGATGATATACGGGCAGAACTGACGAAAAAAGCAGATAAGGCGGATATTCACCGAGTAGAGTAGAAACTCGACAAGAGCACTAAGCCCACGGGATGCGCAACGAGGCTTTCTCACTGAGCAATAAGAGCGAGGATGAAAGCTGGCACCACCGTGTCTGCAAAGTCAGGCATCCCCCTCGTCCTCGCCAATCGCTTCCCCGAAGAAGGCCGATGCGATCCAGCAAGAGCCTTCCCGTGTGCTTTGCTCTTGCTCCTCTTCTCAGCGGAATGTGTGCTCGCTCGGCTTGCCCTATCCACACCCTTGACACGGCTGTCCTCGCACAACTATATTATTCTTAGCAATGACTAATTTTATCAATCATAAAGAAAGGAATGGATATGCCACGCACGGAAGAAGCCAATCAGCAGATTCGTGATGCGCAGCGCGCCAACATCCTGGAAGCCGCTTG
>DATMNR010000129.1:0-4181 GCA_035568795.1 Ktedonobacteraceae bacterium | reverse complement strand
CCGATGAAGTTGATCTCGGTTGAGATGATGTCGATAGTAGGCACATTGAGCGAGCCGCCATAACCGATTATAAAGTGGGAACCAGCGCGACGTAGCATTTTGACTGCATCGTGCTCTGCTCCGGCCTCGCCGACGAAATCGATCACTGCCTCTGCACCATATCCATCTGTGATATCTAGCACCTTCGCGACATGATTTCCGTCGGCCACTACTGTGTGATCGGCGCCCCAACTGCGGGTCAATTCTAGCGCTGCGGGAGAGCGATCAACAACGATGATCTCTGTAGGTGTCAGTGCCTTCAGACACTGTATACCGATGTGACCAAGACCACCGGCACCGATCACTACTGTCTTTGTGCCTGCATACAGCAAAGGTGACGCCTTCTTAACTGCGTGGTATGCAGTGAGACCTGCATCAGCTAGAGCCGCAATATCTTTAGGTTGCAGGCTAGGATTCAACTTGACGACTGAACGTGCGCTCGTCTTCAAGAAGTTAGCCATACCGCCATCAACGGAAATACCAGGAAATGTAGAGTTGATACAGTGCATGTCATTCCCTGCGCGGCAGGCTCGACATAATCCACATGTGACAAGCGGATGCACAATGACGGTATCTCCAACAGCCACATTGCTGACCGCCGATCCAATCTCATGTACCCAGCCGGCATTTTCATGACCCAGCGTGTAGGGCAGGGTAACACCCGATTTCTCTGCCCACTGTCCCTCGATGATGTGCAGGTCAGTACGGCATAGACCAGCGCCACCAATGCGCACGATAACATCATGAGGACCAGTAATTTTAGGTTCGTCCACCTGTTCTATCTTGGGCTGTTCATGATAGTGGTGTAAGCGTACGGCTTTCATATATACTCCTCCATCGGTAATTCTTCTGGTCCAACAAAGCGTGAGCCGGGTAGGCCCCACTCGCGGAAGAAGTCTCCAGTCGTTCGACATAAGGTCACATTGACTTCGCTGCCTGCACGAATCAATGACTGGCTGCGTTGCCTGGCACGGCTTACACTCGCGGTAGTGACTGGCGAACCATCTGCCTGTGTAATCAGGGGAGCATCAAGTCGAATAGAATCTCTATACGAAATAGATCTTTTCAAGGACTCTAGCAGCGCTGATCGAGCCTGGTAGGTCAGGAACGTAACGCGCTCAACTTGTTTGCCTCGTCGGGGTATAAATTGCACAGCCAATGGGTCTGCTTCTATGTCTGGGATGAGGCGACCCTCATTATCCAATGAACCGATATCCCCGATACGGAGACGAAGCAACTCTGCAAGGCGCAGGCCACTGCCGATCAGTGAGAGCAAAATCACTCGCTCAGCATCCTGTGGACCCGTTGTAGGGAGCAGGGCCGCTGAGATAGTCCCTCCTAAAGGTCGCCAGGGTACTGCTATACCATTCAAGCGAAACCAGATCTTTGCACCCATTGCAAGCGCGGAGACCTGGATATCTGTATAATCAGCAAGCGCTGAAGCAAAGTGTGAAAGCGCTTGCTCTGCCA
Organism: Ktedonobacteraceae bacterium; assembly: GCA_035568795.1. Classification (GTDB taxonomy): domain Bacteria; phylum Chloroflexota; class Ktedonobacteria; order Ktedonobacterales; family Ktedonobacteraceae; genus DATMNR01. The sequence goes on along the minus strand of DATMNR010000129.1, from coordinate 2,672 downwards.
GTGCAGGCTTAGCAAGCGCTTGCTCTCGTAACTTTTCAAGATCGCTATAGCCTGTCATGGCACGAAACCGCTCCAGGCTGGCGACCGAGGTACGCACCCACGATGTCTCGCGGCAGCGCAGCGAGAGAATATCTGTCATACGGCGTACCGATGGGAAGGCAAGCAAGTCGCCTTCCCGCCTACCTGCAAGAATACGTGTTGCGTTCATGCGTGACCTCGAGAGTTGATAGCTGTCTGAATCTTCTCACGTAAGAAATGGTCGCGCAGTACCACTTCACACGAGGTGACTCCTGCAATGGCCTCTACCCGCTTCCTGATCTCTTGTCCGATGCTTGTTGCAAACTTTGTCGGACATAAGGGACTGGTAAGGTGGAAGTGGACAGTTACCTGGCTGCCCTCGATCTGTACCTCATCCAGTAGACCAAGTTCACCTAGCGACCTGCGGATTTCTGGATCACGCGTCGATCCTGCCGCTTTGTGTACAGCATCAATATCAATCTCAGTCATTAGCGTGAATCCGTCCCTACGATTCCAGTTTCGTGTGCTGTCTTCGCGTACTCTCGTTTGCGCTGTGCTATCTCGTCGTTTTCGAATGCCTTCAACTTACTTTCTGTGTCAATACCATAGAGTCTGGCGATGTTGCCGCCGACGATTTTATGTTTAATTTCATCGGTAAGATCCACACCGTACTCTTGTTTGATGTCTTCGGGCAACTGGAAGGCCATGAAATCGTCAAGCTGCCAGTGCGGATACCAGATGGGGAAGTCCGTCCCATAGACAATACGATCGGGACCCAGCCAGAAGAGTAAGTTGGCCATCACCTCTGCGAAGAAGCGCGGGCGGTTGTGGACGAAGGCAAGTGCTACAGCCAGAGAACCGTAGACATTGGGGCAACGAGCGGCAATCCAGCAGAAGTCGTCCAGGCGTGGCAGACCCACGTGGTCGATAATAAAATTGAGTTCTGGGTAGAGCCAGGCCGGTTCGTCGATGTCGCGCACGTCGAACTTGGAGAGTGAGAGCGGCTCAACGGCAGGCCCTTTATGGAAGTGCATATTTTTCACACCAAGCTCGATACACTTCTCATACAATGGGAATACGGCAGGATCGTTGGCGCTCCAGCCGCGTGATTGGCCTCGCCATTCAGCGGTATACCATTTGAATCCCCGCACGCCACAATCATTGATCTGACGTGTTACCTCATCCACCGCGTTTGGCATACGCGGATCAACCCCGCCCAGTGAGATGATGCGCTCAGGCGCGCGAGCGCGCATCTTCATATTTTTGTCGGCGGAACAGAATCCAGTATGATAGAAGTCCATTAGCACCTGGGTAGAGAGGATAGACATATCGGCGTCACCTTTGATAAATACCTCTTCGAGATACCAGTCAGGGTCAACCTTGCGGAACTGTTTCTCGTAGTCCATCGTCCAGTGCTTTTCCGGGGGATTGAAGCCGGTGTGGAAGGCATAGAATGTTTCGATGAAGGCATCACCGAAACGGTTCTTGCTGTTCTCTTTACTAGCATCCCAGAATCCAGTGTGCGCATCGAGCACAAATGTGCCGTTCTTCATTGAATTGATCCTTTCGGTAGAGTGCAACGAGGGAAGATAGACCTTCTGCAAGCTCCTTACTCGTAACCTGATGAAAATCAACCTGGTGAGCGAATGTTGCTCTTCAGGCTAGAAGGTCAGATCTTGCAAATGGTGGGCATTGCAGCACGCATACAGAAAATAAATACTTTAGCGGTGAGTAATGAGCTCTGTACAGCGACTGTCATAGTACTGTGGACGCACTTCGAGAAAGCGCTACAGGTAAAGGCGTGTACATCAATTGACATACGAAACGAAGTAAAAGAGAATGTCATTACAAATTCATTTATACCATAAAATGCTCCAATTTTGTAGTGGGCAGAGGCCAGTACATGCAATTAATTCACCCGGTTCATCCACTTTCATTGACAACTTTCTCTCATGCCTAGTATGCTTACCCTGATGTAAAGGCGCGACAAGATACATCTATTAAAGGACATAATTCCGCCTTCATTCAGGAGTACTGCATGTCCCTGGGTTCCACTAACCGTCCCCGCCCGACGATTTCATGGTTTCTGCTCATTCTGGCTAATGTGCTCTGGGCGTGTAGCTACGTTGCTGCCAAGTATGTTCTGCGGGACATTTCAGCAAATATGATGAATGCGCTGAGAATGATTATTTCAGCCATGGTTCTGTTACCCTTGCTGATTGTCCTGCGCAAAGATTTGAACCTGACGCGTCGTGACTTACCGCAACTTGCTGTGCTGGCGATTATCGGTATTGTCCTCGCTAAGACATTTGAATTTTGGGGACTCGCCTTCTCGACAGCCTCGGATGTAGCATTGCTTATCACCAGCGAATCTATTTTTACTGCCGTTCTCTCCTGGTTATTGTTGCGTGAGCGATTTAAGTTCTTGACTGGATTTGCGCTCCTTCTCGGGATGGTTGGCGTGTATCTGATCGTGGAGCGTAGCCTTATTCCCAATATTCCCTCTGGAGGCGGTGCTCTGCGCATTTTCGGCGATGTGCTGGTTATATTGGGGTTAATCTGTGAGGCGTTCTACACTGTGCGTGGGAAATCATTACTTGTCAAGCATCCACCTTTGTTGATTACCTCCGCCGCTATTGTCGGCAGCGCTCTTG
>DATMNR010000128.1:0-5111 GCA_035568795.1 Ktedonobacteraceae bacterium | reverse complement strand
GAAAACCAGAGGGTTACTAGCCATAGCTTGTACCTCGGGTCCTAGTGTTGTGGCTCCCTCGGTGATGATCTCTTCGGGAATGGCATCAGAATGTAGGAAGGCACACACCCGCAACAGATCGGCCGCAGCAGCAGAGCGCTCCTGCACCTGGGCAAAGGAGAGCGACCAGGTAGTGGCAACTGGCTCGGGATGATCGAGTACCAGCCCTCCACGCGCATTGAGCAGGTCTGCACGCTGAGTGCGGTACATCTGCAGGTAATCAGCCAGGCTGCACTGCGTTTCCTCAATGTAGGCTCCGGCCTGGTCCAGCGCCAGGGGCAGTCCTCCCAGTTCCCGGGTGATCGAGATGGCGATTGCACGCTCACTTGTCTCTGCTTGCTCCAGCGGTGCATCGGAGGCTAGCCGCTCTGCACGACGCAGTAAGAGCAACGCACCTGGTTCTACGTCCAGGGCATCGACCTCGAGTGGTTGTGCCAGCCTGCCCATGCTGGCAGCACGCGTCGTGAGCAGCGTATGTCCTTTGCCCGCAGGTGGTAGAAAGTCTCGTACCAGCGTGAGATCATCTGCGTTGTCTAGTAGCAATAACCAACGTGTGTTGCTCCTGAGCCAGTTTTTGACGGCTTGCACGATCTTGAGTTGATCGCGCTCCTCCTGCACCGGAAGTTGCAACAAGGCTGCAAAGACTACAAAGCCGGAGATGAGCGCCTCCTGCTTATCAGCACGCGTCCAGAGCACGGTCTCATAGTCCTGGTAGTAGCGATAGGCATATTCCAGTGCAATCTGTGTCTTGCCAACCCCTCCCAGACCACTCACCGCCAGTGGTTGAGAGATGCCCACCGTCTCTCCTGATCGCAGCGATGCAGCCAGACGACTAAGCACCTCTTCGCGTCCCGTGAAATAGGGATTGCGGGGATACGGGATATTCCAGACGGCTGGTAGGGCTCCTGGAAAGGAGGGACGCTCTGATGGCTGAGATGCATGATGTGTGGAAGGGAAGGAAGGAGGAGTACCGGGTTTGCGCCGCCGGTGTGTCACGCCTTGGAGTAACGTGGCACGAGCGGTCGCTTCATCCTGATCCACCAGGTCGATATACACCACCTGTCCGAGCAATCCCTCCACATCACAGGGGCCCACGCGCACAGGCAAGAGCAATCCCTGGTCGCCTGTGGGATCGCGTTTGAACGCTGCGGCCCATTCAGAAGGCGTAAACTGGGACGTGAAATAGTCAGGGGAGAGGACGGCAATGGTGCGAGTAGCCTGCCTGGCAGCGGTATCCATCTCAAGCACGAAGTTGCTGCCTGCGAGGAAGTCCCAGGCCTGGATCATGGTCTGCTAGCCTGCCTCTTCCAGGTGCCAGGCGATCCATTCGGCCCAACGCTGGTCAGCGTGGGTATAGCTGATGAAGAAGTCCTTGGGTGCCTCGGTGTCCACAGATCGCTTCGTCCTCCTTCGCCTGGCAGTTGAACACAGCTTTGATGCATTGCTTGAAGTATAGACGATTGGGGTTGATGTGACAAGGGGGCAGAGATCCTTCACTGACGCTCAGAATGACAAGCAAGTATACTCCCTTTCAGCCACGTTCTCGTCGTGCTCCTGATGAATAGGTTGGATTCAATGCCCTCGCGGGTGCCCGGCGGGGCTGATGTGGCAAGGGTGGCCGAGATTCTTCGCTGGCGTTCAGAATGACAAGAGGAGGTAGGATGACATGGGGGAGTTGGATGACACGTGTGTTTAGTGACATGGGGGAGTTGGGTGACATAGGTGGTTGACAATTACCTTGACGAAATATATTAGGGTGTGCTAATATCTTACTAGATCAGTCGGAATTTAGTGCATACTAACTTTCTTTTATAGCTCTTCTCGGTTACTTTTTAAAGGAGAATAGAGCGATGAGTTTTTTTAGCGCCCATGTCAATTGCTCCCAGTGTAACAGACCTCTCACGCTTTGGAATATAAACACCTGTACAAAGTGCGGACACAAGTTGTGTAGTCACCATGTGCATTTATTAAGAAATCCGCATAGTTATGTGCTTTCTTCGGTTTGTTATGGATGCTCTGAGCATCCAGCGCTGTTTTCCCATGCTGGGATTGCTCCTCAAGAGATACACCGCTCCGCCAGAATATAAAATCAAAAATATTCAGGCATTGCCAAAGATAAAGGCGGCCGCGAAGACGAGCGCTCCTCCTCCCACGACTTGCAGGGTTGAAATCAACCAGTTCGTCCCGAAATAACGGTGGCGAATGGCAGCAATTAACACCAGCTCGAAAGCGACTACGACATACGCGACAAGCAATGCAATATGTATGTTGGAGATCAGGAATGGCAGTGTGTGTAATGAGCCGCCAAAGAAGGTCATAATTCCTGTGATGCCTCCTCGAACAGCGGGACTGCCACGCCCAGTAATTTGGCCATCGTCGGAAAGTCCCTCCGAAAACGCCATGCTGATTCCCGCTCCTGTTGCTGAAGCCATGCCTACCAGGAATGTGGTTGTTGAGTTGTGTGTGACAAAGGCGGTTGCAAAGATGGGCGCCAGGGTTGAGACAGATCCATCCATCAGGCCTGCCAGGCCAGGTTGAACGACGCGTAAGAGGAAATCACGCGATGCGTCATCTTTGTTCCTTATTGCTCTTAGCAGTTCCGCTAGCTGTCCTTTGATTGTAGGTGGCACAGGTTCAATTTCTTTTGTCGTTTTTTCTGGTATTCCAGGTATTGAAGGTTTCTCTGTGTTATCTGGGTTATGGGTTGGTGTTTTTTCTTCCAGGGACATTCGGTTTACTCCTTTTATGATTGCAAAGTAACTGATTCTTTTTGTTCGCGCCGCCTACGGCGGCGAAGAGAAAGAGATGAGCGGGGACACCCCGCACCCCGGCAGAGGGCTGCGGCCCTCTGCACTCCTTAAGTCTGTGCCTGTGGGACTTCGTCCCCTGCACCTCTATAGGCTTGATTCTTACTCCCATTTCTGCGTAGGTGTTTCAATATAACTACACATGAGAGATGACTTTATTGACATATCCTGGGTCGTAGTTTACAGTAAATACTACCCTACAGTATAATTGCCTCGGAACTAGACGTAGCGAGGAGATACTCTTACTATGAGTGTAACAAACAGGCCCCAGGAGTCTGCTTCGATCAGATTTCTTACAGGTCCATTGGCTGGTAATACTTATCAGATCAATAAACCGATCATCACCTTTGGACGCGACCCTGGCAATGATGTTATCATTTCTGATCCAACTGTTTCACGCAAGCATGCTCAGGTGGTGAATAACGCGGGTCAATGGAGCATCGAAAAGCTAGCAGAACAAAATGTGATTACTGTCAATCAACAGAATGTTCAAGCTACCGTTCTTTCTGATCGTGATACTATTGGCCTGGGCACGGGTACTACATTCCTTTTTCTGATATCATCTCCTCACATTCCTGCCGAGCAACGACCGGTAACACCATACAATACCGTACAAAGTCCTGCACCACACATATCTCCTGTACCAGCATATAGCGGGCAGCAGCCACAGGTACAATACCCTTTTCCTGAAGCGGCTTCGCCCGTGCCCACCGGTAAAGCACATGGTATACTGATGGATCCGAACGAGCCAGGCACTATTGTGTCCAATCAAAGTACACCCGGAATACCAACGCTAGAGGTAAGCTCTAACGTTCATGCTGAAAAGCAATCATTTCAGCTGACTCGACAGGTCATCAATATTGGGCGTGATCCATCCAACGATATTGTCATCAATGAGCTGGTGGTTTCTGGTTTTCATGCCCAGATAGTACGTGAAGGCAATCAATTCGTACTCGTTCATCCTCACCCGTCTCGTGGAAAGACCCTGAATGGACTGCTCTATCAAGGTCGTCATATCCAGGGAGACGAAAAATTCCGCAAACCACTGGCACGAGGCGACATCTTCCGTATCGGCGATGAGCATGGCACGCTGGTGACCTTGACCTATAATGACGGAAGTGGAGCCATTCAGGATTTTGTCCCCGAGGTTCGTCCTATTCCGTTGGGTGCGCCAGTGATTACGATTGGTCGTCTGCCAGAGAACATGGTGGTCTTAAGCCATCCGCAGGTTTCTGGACGACATGCTCGCCTGGAACTTGTACAGGGAGGCTATCGCATCGTTGATGTTGGCAGCACAAACCACGTGTACGTCAATGCGCAGCGTGTCACACACCAGTTTCTTCAGCCCGGTGACGAGATCCGTATCGGGCCATACAAATTCACATATACGGGAACGCAACTTACACAGCAAGATGAAAGCCACGGGATACGCATCGACGCGCTGCATTTGCAAAAAGTCGGTTCCAAACATACTATCCTCATCGACAATATTTCTATCGCAATTCCCCCACGCAAATTTGTAGCCGTGGTTGGTGGATCAGGCGCGGGTAAATCAACCTTAATGGATGCACTCAATGGCTTGCGGCCCGCTCAGAAAGGCCTGGTGCTTTACAATGGCCAGGATTACTACAAGCACCTTGCAGCCTTTAGTACTCAACTAGGTTATGTACCACAGGAAGACATTATCCATCGCGATTTGACTGTCGAACGCGCTCTCTATTATACCGCCAGGATGCGCCTGCCTGAAGATTTCACTCAAACGCAGATCAAACAACGAATCGAAGAAGTACTGGAAGATGTAGACATGAAACACCGGCGCGGGTTGCTTGTGAGTAAGCTTTCAGGCGGCCAGCGCAAGCGTGTTTCAATCGCACTGGAATTATTGGCCAACCCAAGCGTCTTTTTTCTCGATGAGCCAACCTCGGGCCTCGATCCAGGCCTGGATCGAAGAATGATGTTTCTCCTGCGCAGATTGGCCGACAAAGGGCACACCATCGTACTGGTAACACATGCCACCAATAATATCAATGCATGCGATTATATCTGTTTTCTGGCTCAGGGTGGTCGCCTGGCTTACTTCGGACCTCCGAACGAAGCCAAAGCCTATTTTGGGAAAACTGACTTTGCTGAAATTTATAGCGCTCTTGAGCCTACAGAAGCAAATCCCAATATCCCAGATGAGGCTGAGAAGCGATTCAATGCATCGCGAGAATTCCAGGAGTACGTCGTTGGTCCTTTAAACCAGGGCCCTGCAGGTCAGGCAAA
>DATMNR010000127.1:0-8772 GCA_035568795.1 Ktedonobacteraceae bacterium | reverse complement strand
CCCTACCCGGCCACGATCTCCTGTATTGACTGCTCCTAACCGACCTCCTGTATTGACTGCTTCCCCTCGTTCCCTACTACTCTGATCTGTGTTGCCTCTGTTGCTCTGAACAGGGTCTCTCAAATCCCTCGTAGTTCTTATCGAACTATCACCTCGATACCCACTAGTATCTCGATCGCTGTCATCCTTACCGTCCGCAAAAATAACACTTTCCATTACAAGGATACCAATCCAGAGCACAAGCGCTGTCATCACTAACCAATCCCAGGCTATAGCCAGGATACCCAGCAAGCTGAGTTGAGGGAGAATATTACTTGTGCTTGGGCCGAGTATAACCTCTCCAGGTAAACCCGTGCTCGAGTGTCCAATATTAAACCCAATCACACCATGTGTTGCACGTCCATCAGTTGCAGAAAGAGCTGTCCAGCGTACCGTATAGCTCCCCTCAGGCAGTTGCGTGAGCAGAGGTGTATCCAGTTCCTGTGGATTGTTGAGCACTACATGGCTGCGACCAGCATTCATTACTTGATAATCGATGCCGAAATAGATTGTGGCAATACTTGCCGAACTTATTGGTGTGTTGAAGAAGATACGCATTTGTGTTGGAGGTATGCTTATCGTCGAGCCATCTACAGGGTCAGAACCAATTACGAAGGATGACGCCAGCGCTGCTGGTGGCCGGAAAAGCATGGGTAACCAGTTAAGCGATAGCAATAAACAGAGACCCATAGCTGCTATTAGCAATGGCCTGAAAAAACGTCCCTGTCGCATAAAATCCTTCCGTTGATGTTCGTGTGATGACTCCATGTGAGATTGTACATCAGTGGCTATGCGCTAGCAACATAAAGTTTTCACTCGCTCCTTTTTTAGTGTTTACAATTGCAACATCGGCAACAACCGCGACAAATGCGACATCGGCAACAATGTTGGTTCCAGTAACAATAAGGTGATTCAGGGAAAAGGCACATGACGATGAAGAGAGCATGGCAGAGCAAGCCCATTGATTCCAAAACATCGTTTCATCAACTCCTAAGGCGAAAAGTAACGAAAGTGTCACCCCTTGTCATTTTTCGCTCACGCTCAGAATGACAATTGAGTATAATCCGTTTACGACACGTTCTCGTTATGCTCCTGATCGAATACGTTGGAATTAATGGGGCAAGTCCCAACCTTTCAGTTATGCGTATCGGATCGAAAGAGGCCTATGGGCTTCGCCAACAATGCATAACCCAGTAACACAGCGGTAAACTCCACACCAATGAAAATAGTAGCGACCATGGCCAATCTCCCCAGTTGGAGCGGACCTCCCTCACCGATCATGTCTGAGAGAAGTAAGGCAATTCCCAGTAAAACCCCCAGTAGGATGACTATGTTCCAGGGATGTCTGCGAGGGTTAAGCCAGTAAAAGATCGAGCGCACAAGGGAGAGGGTTAGCATCTTCTCTAACAGAGTATCGAGGGCAAGCAAAGGGTTCGAGGGAGTAATACGCGCTTTTTGCCATTGATAGGTTATCACCAGATCATCAATGACATCTTCAAAAGGCGGGTCCAGAGAAGGAGTTATGGCCGTGCCAAGCGCCCAAACGAGGCCAAAAAAGAAGATTATGCCAACAGCAATTGTTAAGATCTCTCCCCCTGGACTCTGACGCAGCTCTTCTGGATAAAGAGCAAGGAGGAGAATACCTGCAAGAGAAAATGCGCTTGCTCTTATCCATCTTTGCAAGGGAGAGCGCAATGAGAGCGTCCGAGTGGCATGAGAAATCGACCAGAACACCAGCGAAGTGACGATAATCATTCCTACAAGTAACGCGACCAGCAGATGTCCTGCTGAAACTCCTAGCCAGAGCGAAGGATGACGGATCGTGGCGATCACATCCCCAACCAGGGTCACAGCGACAGCTAGACACGAGCAATAGGCTGCACGCGCAAACAGAACTAGCTGGCGGTCTCGCGTCTTCTCAGACGGGTATGGGCGAAAGGCGCGCAGTATAGCGAGCAGAGCGAGAAATGGCGCCAGTTGTACTGCAAACGACCCTACACTATCGTAGGGATCTTCTGCAAAAGCATTTACCGTTGACAAATCCGGAACGTGTTTACATCTATCGAAGAAAAGGAAGAACAGGATGGCCAACCCAAGAGTGAGCAAAGCAGAAATTTTTACTGATCTCGGCATAATTCCTTCCCCCATATTCTTGCTGCTTCAAAGCGCATCCTGGACCCAGTATAATCGATCATGCTTCCCATTTCTATTGATTACTATAGCCCCCAGGGAAAGCACTCAAGTGCAACCACTATGGCGTTCAAAGCATAGGCAGCCACAGCAGAAACACATACACTATGTGCTAACCAATATGTAATCACCATGCAACTTCCATTATTCAACATCGTAAAGAACCTGAAAGGTCTTCTTTCCAAAGTCAGTTGAATATACACACATAAGCGAACCTTTCCAACATGTGTTGCTACTGACATATCGGTACCTTACCAGGTGATTATTGGAAATCACATCTATACACATAAAGCAATTCCGTCTCACTCTACAAAGGATTTTTTTGAAAGGAATGGCAAAAACTGGTATGACTGAAAAGCTTATGACCGCGCCAGGAGACGCTATTATCAACTCGCGTTCTTCTGGCGAAGTAGTTCTACGAACTCGCAATCTCTCTAAACAATATGGGAAGCGACTGGCCGTGGATGATCTCAATCTGGAGGTACGTCGCGGCGAAATCTTTGGCTTTCTCGGCCCCAATGGAGCAGGCAAAACAACCACCATTCGTATGGCACTAGGATTGATTGCCCCCACTTCCGGAAGCGTCGATATTCTAGGACAAGACGTATTCGAGCACAGAGCACACGTGCTCCCTCGAGTAGGAGCACTGGTTGAGACACCTGCCTTGTATACCTACCTTTCCGGCCGTAATAACCTGCGGGCAGTAGCATCCGTTCTTGGAGGTGTCCCAAAGGCACGACTCGATGCCGTACTCGACCTGGTTGGATTAGGGATACGCCAGAAAGATCGTGTCCGTACCTACTCTCTTGGTATGAAACAGCGCCTGGGTGTAGCGATCGCGCTCTTGCAAGATCCTGATCTGCTCATCCTCGATGAACCTGCTAATGGTCTTGACCCGGCAGGTATCGTCGAGATGCGCGATTTGATGCATCGACTCTCAGCCGAAGGCAAGACGGTCTTCATTTCGAGCCACTTGTTGACCGAAGTGCAACAGATCTGCACGCGCGTAGCCATCATTCATCTTGGCAAACTGATCACCGAATCCACCGTCGAAGAACTCACGAGAGGACATGGAGAGTTCACTGTAACGCTGGAACGAGCAGATCAAGCACTCGCGCTTATTCAGGCGCAGGCATGGGGCAAAGAGGCGCGTATTGCTTCAAATGGCGTGCTTATTACTCCTGCCCCTGAGGGACGCGGGCGCAACCTCAATCTCTTTCTCGTGAACGCAGGATTCGCTCCTGATACTATCGCGCAATCAACAAAGGACCTGGAGCAGGTTTTCTTGCATCTGACAAATGGTGGATCAGGAGAAATACAATGAGTACAGCAGTTTTTACACCTACACCCACACAACAAATTCATTTGCACAGCGCAAAACCCAGTTTCTTTGGTACAGTGCGCGGGGAGTTCTTCAAGATAGCACGCCAATGGACAAATTGGATTATGCTCGTTTTGCTACTTGGGGCCATCGTTTTGCCCTTTGTTATAGAAATGACAGCGCCACATGTGAAAATCAATATTCAGACGAATCCGCTGCATTTCTACTACAATTTGCTGTCGATTACCTTGTCGATTTTGCGCGTCTTCACTGGCATCTTTTTGCTGATCCTGACAGCGCGCACCATCGGCCTGGAATATCAGCTTGGTACTATCCGCATCCTGCTGTCGCGTGGAGTAGGGCGTTTGCAGCTCCTCTTCGCAAAACTACTCGCCGTGGCACTGATTGCCCTGGGTCTGCTGGTGTTCGGGTTACTCCTCAATTACCTCTTAACAGTGATCCTGGTTCTTGGGTTAACTGGCAATCTGGATAGCTTCAATGCGCTCAATTCGGTATTCTGGTCAGATGCTCGCATCTATGTTCTTTCAATCATGGTTAACATGGGCGTTACAATCCTGCTGGCAACGGCAGCGGCTGTCGTTGGCCGTTCGGTGACATTTGGATTAAGCGTCGCGCTCGTCTTTTTCCCTATCGACAATATAGCTACGCTTATGATGACGCTTGCTTATCGGATAACGCAGAACGATTTCTGGCTAAACACTACCGCCTACTTTCTGGGGCCGAACCTCAACGCTATGGGCAGTGCGCTTACAAGTGGTAGAGCTGAATCTATTGGATCCACGCCGCTCTATGGAGTTGATCCATCCGGGGTTGCGCATGGCATCCAGGTTGATGGAACTCACACTGTGATGGTTGCGCTCATCTATGCAGCCATCTTTGCGATCACGGCTATTGTCCTGACATGGAAGAGGGATGTGAAGGAATAAAAAATAGAGAGACTCGCGGCAATCGAAGCCAGCCGCGAGTCTCTCTTCGCTTATATTGACTCCCTATAACGGTTCGTAATTGGGAGCCTTCTATCCCTACCAAAAGCACGTGTTGTAATCTTTACGCCTGGAGGAGCCTGGCGACGTTTGTACTCACTAAGATCAACCAGGCGCATCACACGTTCGACCGTCTTGCGGTCGAAACCCATCGCCAGGATTTCCTCGAAGCTGCGATCATCCTCGGCATAGGCTTTTAAAATTGGGTCGAGAATCTCGTATGGGGGCAGGCTATCGGTATCCTTCTGTTCCGGGCGCAGTTCCGCGGAGGGAGGCTTCTCTATGACTGTTAGTGGAATAACGGGTTTTTCACCTAGCGAATTTCGATACACACTCAGTTCGAACACTAACGTTTTCAGCACATCTTTCAAGACGGAAAACCCACCTGCCATATCGCCATAGAGCGTGCAATAACCGGTCGCCATCTCTGATTTATTACCCGTAGTGAGCACTATAGCGCCAGATTTATTGGAAATGCTCATCAGTATATTTCCACGAATGCGTGCCTGGAGATTTTCTCCCGCCAGGCCGGGATCACTTTCACCAAATGCAGGCTTGAGCATTTCTAGCGAGGTGCGAAAAGTCTCCTCTATTGGAATAGTCAAAAACTCTATGCCAAGATTCTCTGCCAGTTCTTGAGCGTCCGTCTTGCTGCCTTCAGAAGAATAACCAGAAGGCATCGAGATACCGAGAATATTCTCAGCACCCAGAGCATCAACTGCAATTGCCGCAGTCAGCGATGAATCTATTCCCCCCGATAGACCAATCAGAGCCTTCTTAAAACCTGTTTTATGCACATAGTCACGCGTGCCTAATACCAGTGCTGCATAGATTTCTTCTAACGGCTCCATCTTTGGCTCGATACGCTGAGGCGCTCCCAGTGGAGGAATAGGAGGTTCGATGATAGATTCATGTGAACGCTCGTCGCTAACTACGATGATGGGCACAACATGTGAGTCTTCTTGCAACCGTTCCTGTCGACGACGAGGATCGTGTAGGCGCGAACGAAAAACTGAGGCGGTATCAAGATCTACAAGCAGCATTTCCTCTGCAAACTCCTTCGCGCGAGCAATCAGTGCTCCCTGCTCATTGAAGACCATGCTATCTCCATCAAATACTAGTTCATCTTGTCCCCCAACCATATTCAGGTAGACGACAATCACACCGTTATCAGCTGCTCGAGTTGCCAGCATCTCTTCTCGAAAAATCCCTTTGCCTGCATAGTACGGCGAGCCATTGATATTTATAATTACTTCTGCTCCCGCGTGTGCTTGCAATGTCATTGGGCCGGTGGGATACCAGACATCCTCACAAATATTAATGCCAACGTGTACTCCATTGATCAGAAAGATTGGCGCTTTGCGTCCAGATTGAAAGTAGCGGTTTTCATCGAATACACCATAGTTTGGCAGGTAGTGCTTGTGATAGGTTCCATAGAGTGAGCCCTCGTGGATAATCGCTGCGGCGTTGTAGATATCGTGATCACGATCCACAAAGCCAATGATGGCAGTCAATCCAGGTAGGTCGCGACTTGCGTTGATCAGTTCATCCAACTTGCGCAGTTGGGCCGCGACAAATCCAGGTTTAAGCAGCAGGTCTTCAGGTGGATAACCCGTTAAAGCCAGTTCTGGTGTACACACGATATGCGAACCAGCCGCGTGGGCCTTTTGCATGTTTGCCAAAATCTTCTGTGCATTGCCCTCCAGATCACCAACAGTCACGTTTATTTGAGCAAGTGCCACTCGAAGCGGTATGATATTCATGAGAAGATTCCTTTCTCATCGAAATGACATTTAAAAAATTATATTGTGATATTGTGAAACCAACCGAAAGGCCAATAAATCGGCACCTACTACATAAGGCCTGTCTCGATCGGCACAAACAAATCATTATAAAAGGAGTATCTCTTTATGGAGATGCAGTTATATCTGTTGCACGTCGTGCCATTCATCGTTATAGTCTACTTTGCGTTTTTGTTGTTCATGCGCCCACCAGGAGAAGTAATACTGGCTTCACTTGTGGGTGGGCTAACCATGGGTGTCATAAACGCCCTCTTCGATCTCATGGCATATCATGCTTCTATATGGCATTATACCGCCAGTGGGTTGATCTTGCAGTTACCTCTACCTTTGTATATTACACCAATTCTGATATTCGGCGGACTTATCTACCTGTTGATCTGGCGTTTCTGGCATTCACACACGCACTGGTTCGCCGTGTTACTGCTGGTTGGAGTTCCTATTTTCGGTTTTGCTCGAGATTTCTTCGTTGCTACCACGCGCTCAAGCTATGTAGTGTGGGATAGCACTCTGGCCTGGCCGGTAGATCTGATCATGTGGCTAGTAATGTTCTACGCAGGCTTTTTTGTGTTCAGACGACTGGCCCCAGTAAGGAAAAGCGAAATCCTAAACGCTTAAGACAATACCCCACATACAAACAGGGTGATGATGCCAGGTTGACTGGCATCATCACCCTGTTTGTATGTATGCTATTTCTCTACGAACGCCACCAGTCTGCAGAAAGCCGCCTCTCCCATGTTGAACTTGAACGGGAAACAGCCGATCCACAGGCGCATATCAAGCACTTCGTCGATCATACCTCCAGCATTTTCAACATGGAAAACGCCATGCGGGAACAACTGGTAATGCATCAGCTGCAGATCATCCTCGGGCCAGATTTCCTCAAGAGGCCTGCCCAGTTTCTTAGCACATTTAGCAGCAAGATCGGAACGTACTATACGCAGCACCGTATTCATCGGGTGATCCATCGAACTGGCATCGATAGCAAACCACGAAATCTGGCGTTTTAGCGTCCAATCGACAAACTCATGTGTAGGGCCAGGATGCATATTGAAATAGCGAATCTCGTTTGGTTCGCATACACCATACCAGTTACTCTGATAATGCTTGTGGTAGCCAGTGTGCACGACGACGATATCGCCGGGTTCGATACGGATACCCGTTTTGCGCTCCCAGGCTTCGAAGTGCTCCGAGGTATAAATCTCGTAATCACCAATGCCCATTGCTTCCAGATCAACGACGACGCCCGGCCCCACCAGTTTGTCCAAGGGGATGCTGCCAATGTCTTGCCCGTTGGTGATAAAGTGTAGGGGCGCGTCAAGATGCGTACCAACATGCAATGTCGATGAAATAAATTGCCCTCCCACTTTTTCAAAGGCAGGGCGCTTGATCCACTTGACGGTAGGCCCCTCGTAGGTCGCAAAGGATGGGGTGTTCACATCCCAGTTCTGCGACAGGTCAACCACACGCATGTTACTCAGGTCGATGGGTTTCATAGTTTTTCCCTCCTTGCTAACCATCTCACCCGAGTGCGAAGCACTAGAAGAGACGAAAAGCAGTCACTAATTACCTTTATTTTCGACTGCTCCAAGAATAATCTGGTCGATCAATTGCTCTACTGGAGCGCGATCGTCGGTAAAATACACAGTGCGAGAATGCTCTTCGCGTATATTACCGTACACAATACTTTCCCGAGCCACATTCTGGAGCAATGGATTTGTCAAACTACCGGTATTGATCATGAAATTGTTGAGCGAAGTTGGCGAGTTGGTGCCTATTACCATGCTGTTGGTAAAACGCGCTGTATCGATGATATAGACATTGGGAAAAACCGAGTGCATTGTTTCCGCCAGCGCATTGACAAGCCGAAAATCTGAGTTTGTGCGCCCGGCATTAATCACGGTCACACCCGTTGGGGAGAGATGGTTTCGCACCTCTTGAAAGAACTCCTTCGTAGTGAGTTGGAAAGGCACATAGGGTTGCTGGTAGGCATCGATCGCAACCACATCAAATTTCTGTGAACTCGTCTGTAAGAAGTAACGTCCATCCTGTAAAACCACATGCAGGTTAGGTTCGTTCATATGAAAATACTCTCGTCCCATATTGACGATGGTGTTATCGATCTCCACACCATCAATCGGAATTGGCCCATAGGCGGCTGAGAATTCACGCACGGCGGTTCCACCTCCCAGCCCTATGATGGCAACTTTGCGTACTTGATTCTGCGTAAATGGCGGATTGTTAAAGTACGGTGCGATCATGAAATAATCCCAAGGACCTCCAGTGAGAATACTGTTGTGATTGTAAATGGAATGAATACCTACACCCTCGTTTAAGATCAACTGTGTCTCATCACCCACTTTAACGACCTGGATATAGTTGTAGACGGACTCCCGTTCGGTAATCAGCACTCCTGCGC
>DATMNR010000126.1:0-4329 GCA_035568795.1 Ktedonobacteraceae bacterium | reverse complement strand
AGGTCCGCGTAAATTCAAGAAGAACTCCGCCCCCAGAAAACCTTTTTCAGGATGCTGGTATAACGTGCGCAACATTGGCCCCATAGTCCTTGCAACAGGAATCCATTTGCGAAAGGCAAAGAATTTGTTGATGCGCATGCCAATCAGGAATACAACGAATGGTTCATCGGTCTGTGCCGTAAATCTTCCGGGTATCACTTTAGCCACGATGAATAGCTCCTTTCAGAAACGTAGAATCTGTAGTAGTGTCATATTACTGCTTTACAGCCCCGTTTTTTTCTGCGAATATGTTTAGTGTGTCAATAGTCTCTTCACACCAGGTCAATAAAGCCTGGCACCTGAGAATGCCATATCTGACTGTGATCAAGGAGTAGCATAGCTCTGCGTCATCAGCACAATTCGCCTTCAAGTATTCTTCTATGCCCCGATACTTATGAAGTAGCTGTTCCTGCAATATCCAAAATTGCTTCACATGCTCAATGTTACTGGCAACGCTATTCTGACTCCCAAACAATAATTTGAGTAACAGTTCATTGCGCTCAACAGTATGTTCGATTGGTTCTGTGAGCCATCTTCGCAGTTCTTCAATCCCTTTGTCAGTCAACGTGTATACGTATCGCTCTGGTCTCCCTTCTTGTTTCTCAGTATGGCTTGTAGCCAGATCTGCTTCTACCAACTGTTTCAAGATAGGGTATATTTGCCCATAACTCTCACTCCAAAAGTTGCTGGTACTCTGCTCCATGAACTTTTTGATGTCATAACCAGATCCTGGACACATACTGAGTATGCCAAGTAATGCATATTTGCTTTTATTTTCTTTAGCCATGATATAGTATCTCCTAGATATATATCTGATAGATATATATCATAAAGATATCATAAAGTCAAGGGGTTTGAGAGAACAAAGGGTAAGAGTGAATACTTTCCTAAACATGTTGTCTCATGAGGGCATTCGAAGCAGAGAAAGAGTGACTCAGTCAGGGTCTCACGCCAGGGATCGTCTTCCTGCTCTCCTGATAGGAGTACTCATGCCCAAAAAGTGGTACCAACGCCAGGAACCCACCCATGAGTGGGAACAGATTCATCCGAAGCTGATCAACTCGGCGCAAATGAACTACGAAATTAGATGTTTCCTCATGGTTGCCTGACCGCACGAGTGGTGGGTAGTCATGGGACTTCTTAGGCGCTGGTAGCGCCGTTGGCAACTGCCTTTCACTCATCGTCTGCGTTCCTTTAAGCTGCTAGGCGATCCGCTCAAGCAGACGATCACTCGTCACTAGCACTTGAATAAAGGTGCCACTGACAACCGTATCGTACGTCACTGCATCGATCACCTGCACCATGACCTCAGATATCCAGCGCTGGCCGGCACACGCTTCTGAGAGATCAAAGGCGATCGTTGTGGATCGTGCAGAGCGATGAAGAACCGCTCCGTTTTGAGCCTGCCAAAGCACGAAGAGTGGCTCTACCATGTCTTCCACCACCACTGTGTAGTGCCCTGTGATTGGTCCACGAGCGACTTCCCGCTCGGCGAGAGAGAAGTTGAGATCTCCTGTAATCCACGCTTTCGGTTGCCTGTCCCGATTTTCAACGACCGCCACGGAAGCCAACTCTTCTTGAGCAATAAACGGCTGAAGCTTTGGTAACACTGAGGCTTCTCTGTTGTTTCGCGTCTTTCTCATCGGTTTATTCCTCGAATCGGTGTGTCAAAGAGCGGAAGTCTCCGGGATGATCAGGGTATCGTGACGCTCCCCTGGCAGGCCCGAGCTCACCCGTTTTCGTCGCAAGCCCTTTGGCTTTCTGCTGCAGTGTGAAGCAAATGACTTCAACGGCACTATCCAGATCCAGCAGAGACGTACTCAAGACGAGGTCGTATAGATGCGCATCTTCCAGTTTTTGATGATACTCCATCTCAAGATTCCTCGCCCGGTCATGATCTTTCAGGTGGATGCGAGATTCGGCTGCGTGCTGATCCAGCCCTTCGCGCTGCATCACATACGCCACACGTTTTTCAAAAGGGGCGATAATGCGTACGTGCAAGACATCCCGCAGTTGGGCCAGGATCACTTGAGAGGCCCGTCCCACGATCACCACATGTCCTCGCCCGGCTGCTGCCCTGACAAGCTTATTCACTGCACTGCGATAATCCTCGTCCGATAGAAATGCTTCTGGTGGAGCACTTACCATAGAAGCTGGATAGAGGTAGAGCATACTGTTCAATACCCGTGAGACTCTCCCTTCGGTATACTCATCATGTGCCTCTGCCACCTCCACGCTCGTGCCCAGCTCGCGTGCGGTGCGTTCAACAATGGCGTGGTCGATTAAGGCCCACCCCAATCGCTTTGCGAGACGGGATGCAATCTCACCCCCACCGCTGCCATATTCTCGTGAGATAGTGATGGCACGCATACGATTGATGGCATCGATATCTTCGTTCATGATATGTCCCTCCTGTATGGACAGAAACCAGGCGCGAGTGGTGTTGTCGTGACTCACTCATGCCTCTTGCTTTCGATTTGCTAAGGCGCCTTACTACAGTGATAAAAAAACATTACGAAGTGCTAAGTGCTGGAATTCCACGGTTCATTTTCTCAAGCAAAGCACGCAGTTGGTGCTGCTCTTCTTCGGTGAGAGAGGACATAAACTCCCCGATGTGCTCGAAACGCTGGGGCAGCATCTGCTCAAAAAGTTCGAGCGCTGCTGGTGTGAGTTCAATGCTAAACATCCGCCCGTCTTCGGGATGTTCCGAGCGTTTGACCAGCCCGGAACGCTCCAGACCGGTCAGCAATCCGGTGATGGTTCCGCGCGTCACTCCGGCGGCTTCAGCCAGTGCTGAGGGCGTCAGGCGATAGTGGGGAGCCTGGTGGAGCAACAGGAGGACGACCATTTTTCCTTCCGAGAGTTCGAAGCGATCATAGAACGCCTGTTGAGCGGCAAAGACATCGTGAGCAACCTTTAGGAAGAGGAAGTACGTTCTCACCGAGGCGGTATCCACTGCGGGCATGTGAGAGGCAAGATCAAACAAGACCTGGTATCGTGGCAACAGGTGGAGTGAGCGTTCCATCGTTTCCCTCCTTTCGTGGCTACTCATATATGCTATGGTGCCTTACTATCTCTTTATATTATAAGCCGCCATACTATGTTTGTCAAGGGGTTGCAGGTACACGTTAAACTAGAATCATGGAAGTTCTTTGGAAAGACATCCCAATAGACAAATTGCTCTATGTCCTAAACATACCGGTTTTCTGAGCGTATTTTATATACCAGGGTTTGAGCTGAAAAAATACCGCTCAAAATGAGCGATATGTGAGTGGTATTTTCGTTCCATTGTAGAGCTATACACTAATAAGTGAAGGAGACATCATCACCCTCTTGCAAGCATATGCACTGCCCTACCCAATGCTCCCTCCGCTGCTTCGAGTAAAGTCTCGCTTAAGCCAGGGTGAGCATAGAGGATTTCTGAAAGATCGGTTAATGTTGCGCCCATTTCAATTGCCAGGACAGCCTGTTCAATCAAGTCACCGGCACGAGGTCCTACCAGTGTGGCGCCTAATAATGTGCCATCATCGGCATTGGCAACAAGCAAGGCAACGCCGTAATCATTTCCTAACGTCAAAGCACGCCCGTTTGCAGCGAGAGGGAATCTACCTGTTACAATGGTATAGCCTGCTTTGGAAGCCTCTTCTGCCGTATATCCAACGATAGCCAGTTCGGGTGTAGTATGGACGATAAGCGGCATAACGAGTGGAGCGAATTGGACACGCTGTCCAGACAGCACTTCAGCAGCTACTTTTGCTTGCTTCATGGCGATACTTGCCAGGGCACGCCCCCCCGTACAATCTCCAATTGCGAAGATGTGAGATACACTGCTCTGTTGCATTGAGTTAACCTTGATGCCACCATTGGCGCTCATCTCTAACCCAACAGAGTCCAGATGCAAATCGGATGTACGAGGACAAACATCCCGCGAAATTACGATCGGTCGTTCATCAATACTATCAAGCACTCCTCCAGCACTTGCCTGGATGCCCAATTTACGTAGTCCTGCCTGTACAAGACGCAATGCGGAAGGATCAACGCCTGGCAGCAATTGCTCTCCTGGTGAAAGAAGTTTCACCTTTACGCCAAGGCGAGCAAAGAGCGTAGCCAGTTCCAAGGCGATGTAGTCGTCCCCTACGACACTCAAGCTTTCAGGAAGTTCCGATAACATCAAAGCCTGTTCAGGTGTCAAAACGTGTTTCCCATCGAAAGGGAAGCCGGGAAGAGGAGCTGAGTCGGCCCCAGTAGCTATTATGCAATGTTCAAATTTAAAGCGCAGAGATCCATGTT
>DATMNR010000125.1:0-19975 GCA_035568795.1 Ktedonobacteraceae bacterium | reverse complement strand
CGTTTCGCATTGCTATCTTTTTTGTGTTTGTGCTGGTCTTTTTACAATCACTCGCGAATCTCTATCTTCCCACCTTGTTGGCCGATATTGTGGATAACGGCATTGTGAAAGGTGATATAAATTATATACTCCGGATTGGTGGCCTCATGTTGCTGGTCACATTCGCGGGTACAATCTGTGCAATCGTGGCCAGTTTCTACTCTGCCAGAGTTGCTATCGGCTTTGGCCGTCTGATCCGTGGTAAGCTTTTCACCCGTGTAGGGAGCTTTTCATTGCACGAGTTTGATAAAGTGAGTACAGCATCACTCATCACTCGCACAACCAACGATACGACCCAGGTGCAGCAGGTCTTAATCATTATCTTGAACATGATGATCAGCGCACCTCTCATGATAATAGGCGGTCTCATTCTTGCCTATGGTCAGGATGCTGTTCTTACATTGGTGTTGCTGATTGTAATTCCGATTCTGCTCGTACTGATCATTTTGATCATGCGTGTAGCGATACCGCTTTTCACGGTCATGCAATCGAAATTGGATAGACTCAATCTTATACTGGATGAAGGCTTGAGTGGAGTGCGCGTCATCCGGGCGTTTGACCGCATAGATCATGAGAAAGAGCGCTTTGACGTAGCCAACACCGACCTGAAAAATGTGGGCATCAGAGTCAACCGTATCGTCGCTTTTATGATGCCAATGATGATGCTGGTTTTCAACCTGACATCGATTGCCATACTCTGGTTCGGTAGTATCCGTATCAACAATGGCGATATGCAAATCGGTGCGCTTCTTGCCTTTCTTCAATACTCTACGCTGATTCTTTTCTCGCTTCTGATGCTTTCGATGATGTTTATCATGCTACCACGTGCCGCAGCCTCCGCGGATCGCATTAATGAGGTTCTGGCACTAGAGCCTGAAATCAATGATGCCGAGACAGTAAAGGATACCGATGTAGGACAAGGATATGTCACATTTGACCATGTCACATTTAGCTATCCCGGTGCTGAAGAGCCTGCGCTTAACGATATTTCGTTCAGCGTACACCCCGGTCAGGTTACGGCAATCATTGGGGGAACAGGATCGGGCAAATCGACACTGATCAACCTGATTCCACGCTTCTACGATGTGGATAGCGGTAGAATTTTAGTTGATGGTGTAGATGTACGCGACATGTCGCAAGAGCATTTGCGAGCGAAAATCGGGCTTGTGCCGCAAAAAGCTGTGCTTTTTTCAGGAACGGTTGCACAAAACATCCGCTATGGCAACGAAAACGCTATAGATGAAGAGGTCAGGTACGCAGCTGAAATCGCCCAGGCCACCGAATTTATCGACGACATGTCAGACGGCTTTGATTCCGTCATTGCCCAGGGTGGTATGAACGTCTCTGGCGGACAAAAGCAGCGCCTATCCATTGCTCGTGCCCTGGTAAGAAAACCCGAGATTTACCTGTTTGATGACAGTTTCTCAGCTCTTGATTTTAAAACGGATGCTAAGCTACGAGCTGCCCTGAAAAAGGAAACCCTCGATGCCACGGTACTTATCGTCTCACAAAGAGTCAGCACTGTCATGGACGCAGATCAAATTATCGTTCTAGATGACGGACGCATAGCAGGCATCGGTAATCACCGTGAGTTAATGGAGATGAGCCAGATCTATTATGAAATTGTCTCCTCACAGCTTTCATTGGAGGAAATCGCATGAGTCAAGACCGCGCAAACGTGAGAGCTGCCAAGCAAGATCAACGCCCTATGGGTCCAATGGGAAGAGGCCCAATGAGCATGGTAGGTATGCCAGTACAGAAAGCAAAGAACTTTAGGGGTACCCTCTTCCGGCTCCTTGGCTATTTTAAGCCACAAAAATACCTTCTCATGATTATTGTTTTCGCGGCAGTGATTGGCACAATTTTCAATATAGTAGGTCCGAAAATCCTGGGATTGGCAACAACCAAACTGTTTGAAGGCGTAGAGCAGAAAATGGAGGGGGTACCTGGCGCTGCAGTTGATTTCACCTACATAGCGCACGTTCTGCTCATTGTTGGCGGACTCTACATCATTAGCGCCGTGTTCGTATATCTCCAACAGTATCTCATGGCGGGTGTAGCGCAACGGGTTGTATACACTATGCGCAAACAGGTAGAGGACAAGATTTCACGCTTACCTTTAAAATACTTCGACTCACAAACCCACGGAGAAATTCTCAGTCGCGCCGTCAACGATATGGATAACATCAGCACCACGTTGCAGCAAAGTGTGACGCAATTGATTACCTCAGTTGTAACGATAGTTGGTGTCATTATATTGATGTTGACGATCAGTGTCATATTATCGCTGGTGGTGTTTATTACACTGCCACTCAGTCTGCTCGTCACCACTGTGATTGCGAAACGCTCGCAACGCTACTTCGCGCAACAGCAAAAGGCACTTGGAGAACTTAACGGCCATGTGGAGGAAATGTATACGGGCCATAAGATCGTCAAAGCTTTTGGACACGAGGCTGAAGCAATTACTGAATTCGATAGAATGAACGACAAATATTACAATGCAGGTTGGAGAGCTCAATTTGTTTCTGGCACGATCATGCCGCTTATGAGGTCTATTGGCAACGTCGGCTTCGTTTTTGTAAGCGTTGTTGGCGGCATCATGGTCACGAGGGGAGCAATTGCGATCGGAGATGTGCAGGCGTTTATTCAGTATTCGCAACAATTTACCCAGCCGATCACCATGCTGGCGAGTATTGCGAATACAATTCAGTTAACGATTGCCTCGGCTGAGCGTGTCTTTGAACTCCTCGATGAAGCAGAAGAAGAGCCTGATGCGGTTGAAGCGAAGGTTATCGAGTCTCCGCAGGGTGTGGTGCAATTCGAACATGTCTCGTTCCGTTATAAAGAGGATGTTCCGTTAATTGAGGATATGAATATCGAAGCGGAACCAGGACATACGATTGCGATTGTCGGGCCAACAGGCGCGGGGAAAACTACGCTGGTCAACCTGTTGATGCGCTTCTATGAAGTGGACAGTGGAGAAATTCTCGTTGACGATACAAACATCATAGACTACAAGCGTGGAAATCTACGCCGCTCATTCGGCATGGTGCTTCAGGATACCTGGCTCTTCAATGGAACTATTCGGGATAACATTGCCTATGGCCGTGAAGGGGCCACTGAAGAAGAAATTGTCCGAGCAGCCAAAACTGCCCGCGCTGATCACTTTATCAGGACGCTTCCTGAGAGTTACAACACTGTTTTAAATCAAGATGCGACAAATATCTCGCAAGGCCAAAAACAGTTGCTGACCATTGCTCGTGCGTTCCTGGCTGATCCAGCCATCCTTATTCTCGATGAAGCGACAAGTAGTGTTGATACGCGTACCGAGATGGCTATTCAAAAAGCTATGGGTGAGTTAATGAAGGGTAGAACCAGTTTTGTGATTGCCCACAGGCTCTCAACGATCAGGGATGCTGAACTGATCCTGGTCATGAATCATGGCAGTATCATTGAGCAAGGAACCCATAAAGAATTGCTCGCGCAGAATGGGTTCTATGCCGACCTTTATAACAGCCAGTTCTTAGGCAGAACCCTCCAGGAGGAGGCTGTCTAAGCATTGACAATACACTGCGTATATGCTATCTTAATTCATGCAAACGCAGTGTATAAGCGGGAGTGGCTCAGTGGTAGAGCATCTCCTTGCCAAGGAGAAAGTCGCGGGTTCGATCCCCGTCTCCCGCTCCATCCCTGATTATCCGTCACACTAGCAGGCAAGTACGTGTGCGGCGACGTCGCCAAGTGGTAAGGCACGGCTCTGCAAAAGCTGCACCAGCGGTTCGAATCCGCTCGTCGCCTCCAGAGTATCAGACGTGATTTGATTCGCAGGTCACGTCTTTTTTATCATTTCAAAGCATCTATTCACTGTTAAGGAATCCCCATGCGACAACAACGCAGCTACCCTATCGAGGCCATAGTACTCAAGCGCACTGATATAGGTGAAGCTGATCGCATTCTCACGCTTTTTACACCAAACAGGGGCAAAATGCGAGCCGTTGCCAAGGGAATACGTCGCCCAATAAGCAAAAAGGCCGGCCATCTCGAACTTCTCAACCGTAGCCAGTTGCAGGTTGCGCTTGGCCGCAACCTTGACATTATCACTCAAGCCGAGGGACGCGAAAACTTTCTGCATCTGCGTAGCGAACTCTGGCATATGACCTGTGGCTTTTATCTAGTTGAATTGGTGGATCGCTTTATCGAGGACTCGACTCCCCACCTTGAAATGTATGCTTTATTGCTGGAAGCTCTTCGCTACCTTGATGCCGATGCAAGTGCATTGCAGCAACAGCGAGTGCAAAATGCAGAGTTACCAAATGAACCAGTCGATGAACATGGCCATACACGATTGCTCCTACGTTACTTTGAGCTACATCTGCTCTCTGCAGTTGGTTACGAACCAGTCCTGCAGCATTGTGCTCACTGCGCTAATGAATTGCGTCCAGAGGAGAATGGCTTCAGAGCGTCACTTGGAGGAGCGATCTGCCCTCAGTGCTCCCGTTTCTGGGAGCGCCACCTATCGCTGAATGCTCTCAAAGTCTTGCGTTTCCTACAACATAGAAAATGGGTTGAAGCCTCCTATCTTAACCTTGACGCCAAACTCCAGGTCGAATTAGAGGCCATTATGCATGACCTTTTACGTTTCCATCTGGAAAGAGATCTCAAATCATGGAGTTTTCTGGATATGCTTAATGTTTCTCTCTAATTGACGAAGCAGGGTTTTTCTCAAGTCGCTTCTTCACCTGGCCTGGCTCGCAGGCGAGCCTTTCATATCCTTACATGATTGCGCCGCAGGCGCGTAGGAAAAAGTTACACACAATAACTTATGAGAAAACCTGGTTGACGAAGAAATACACACTTCCCTCCAAATCTATTCTATGGTACAGTTAGATCAATAATTTTAACCTCGTCGCCATGAATTTATTTTTTATCCCCAAATTGGAGGCACAGATGAGTGATCTCAGTCCAACAGCTAATCCCGACGTAGGTGTTACGAAAAAAGCTACCAGGGGTTATGCTATGTATGTCTTTTGGGTCATGTTCAGCATCAGCTTTCTCAATTATCTTGATCGCAATGTTCTAAGTGGGGCAGCCAACGTCGTAGCACGTGAACTGGGATTTGGCTTTGATGGTATTGGCGTAATTGCATCATCTTTTCTTGTAGTCTATACACTCAGTACTATTCCTCTTGGTATCTGGGCGGATCGAACCAAACGTAAGAACGTTGTAGCTATCTCCGTCTTGATTTGGAGCCTGGCAACTGCCTTCACAGCATTCGCGAATAGCTTTCTTACACTCTTCCTTTCGAGGATGGTACTGGGCATAGGTGAGGCAGGATATTTTCCCGCTGGCACTGCTCTTATGAGCGACTATTTTAGTCGTTCTAGGCGTTCTCGCATTATGAGCTGGTGGAGTGTAGGACAGTTGGTTGGTATTCTGGTTGGTTTCGTGATTGGTGGGGTACTTGCAGGTTTAGGGAAATGGCGCCTGGCATTTATTTTTACAGGTATTCCGGGTCTCCTGTTGGCCTTTCTTGCCTGGAGGTTGCGTGAGCCACGCCGAAATGAGGCAGATCAAGAGGAAGCTGCTCTTTATCCCTATACACTGGGCCAGGTAGCCGAGATCGAAGAACCTCACCAGACGATGCATATTTCCTCGAATGTATTTTCACAGTTCGGTATGCTACTTCGTATCAAGACACTTGTTGTGCTGATTATAATGCAAATCTTCGCGTTCTTCGTCCTGGGCGTAAATGTAGTTTTTTTACCCACGTACCTCCAGCAAAAAGATATCTTTGGTCTTAGTTCAGGTGAGGCAGGTATTTACTCCGGTGCTGTTATTGTGCTGGCAGGCATAGTAGGCACTGTGCTTGGGGGCTACATGGCCGATTGGCTTAATCGTCGCCATCAGGGGGCACGTGTGCTGGTGTGCGGCATTGGTTTCTTGTTGAGCGCTCCCTCTTTTGCACTGGCAATTACTACCCATAATTTTTGGGTTTTCAGTGTCTTCTTCATTGTCACTACAATTTTACTGACACTCTACACAGGTCCTAGTACTGCCGCCACACAGGATGTTGTTCCCGCTATTCTGCGCGCATCT
This sequence comes from Ktedonobacteraceae bacterium, assembly GCA_035568795.1. GTDB lineage: Bacteria > Chloroflexota > Ktedonobacteria > Ktedonobacterales > Ktedonobacteraceae > DATMNR01. The sequence goes on along the minus strand of DATMNR010000125.1, from coordinate 13,840 downwards.
GCTATCGCAGTCTCACTCTTCTTTGCGCACCTGCTTGGCGATGCTTTTGCGCCGACGCTGGTTGGCATTCTGGCGAGCGCTTTTGACCCAACTCATGGTCAGCACTTTGCGCAGAATATGGGAGGGCAAGACCTAGCCAGGGCTCTACTGATTACGTGTACTCCAGCCCTACTTATTGCAGGCCTGGTAGGTATTTTTGGTTCCCGATGGATGAAGGGCGACGTGGCTACCGCGCAGGAAGCTGATAAATTGGGGCTGACTTCTGCGTAAATTGTGTGACGAGCTACTGTAATGAATTGTGACTTGGGCCGCATTATGGCTGTGTTCTACACTACTGCCCATCTGAAAAAGAATATGTTATAATGCGCCCAAAGAGTGAATCTTAAAAGAAATAAGCATGCGAGCTATAATCAGTGGAATAGATAAATATGGCAAGTAATTATTCTCCCGATCCTAATAATATAGTCTCTCTAGGAAATCCGGTCACTCCGCAAAGTGAACAGGACTCTGGCTCTAAAGTGCCAGAGTACTCTGCGTCTGTTGCTCATTCCTATTCATCAGATCCAGTACAAAGACAAACACCACAGACACCGTTCTCGAATGATGACCGTGGTGGCTTCCGTCGATTACCTGCTGGTACATTATTGTCTTCTGGACGCTATAAAATCGAACAATCCGTTGCTGCAGGTGGTATGGGAGCAGTCTATCGTGCCATAGATATTCGATTTGATGATGAACCATGCGCTGTCAAAGAAATGCTGGATGATTTCCAGAAGGAGGTTGATCGTAATCAGGCAGTGGAGTGGTTTAAGCGCGAAGCCAAACTGCTTCTGAAACTAAACCATCCCTACATTCCGCGTGTGCGTGATTCCTTTGTTGAAAATGACAGACATTACCTGGTCATGGATTTTATCGAGGGACGTACATTAACTGAGCTATTGGCAAAGGAAGGTAATGTGCCTGGACTCGAAGGTGCGCATGGAGTTTCGGAGGCTCGTGCGCGTAGTTGGGCACAGCAACTCTGCAATGTACTGGCTTATTTGCATCGCCAGAACCCGCCAATTATTTTTCGTGACCTCAAGCCATCGAATATTATGGTTACAGATCAAGACGAGATCAGATTGATCGACTTTGGGATTGCTCGTACATTTCAATCGCAACGCCAGTCAACTATTATCATGACTATTGGTTATGCGCCACCTGAACAATTGCATGGCATGCCAGAGCCTCGCAGTGATCTGTATGCGCTAGGAGCAACGCTCCAGCGTGTGTTGACCCATCATGATGCGGCCAACAACAAACCGAGCATTTTCTCGTTTCCACCGGTACGCACCCTTCGTCCCGATATTTCTCCTGCCTTTGAGCAGGTTGTAATGAAGGCTCTCGCGCCTGCACTAGAACATCGCTGGAGCAGCGCTGCCGAAATGGAACGAGCCGTTATGAACCTTCCTCCACTTTCAGCACAGGTTCAACTTCCACCTGTGATATCATCTCCCCAGCCAGGAGGAGATCGTGCTACACCTGCATCAGTTATATTCAATCAATCGAGTGGTGGGCTAACCGGTCCAGGTGGTGGTTTTATCAAAGTTGCACAGGAACGTCTCAGTGCCGGGCGAGTCGATGAGGCGTACTCTTCAATCCAGTCAGCATATGTTGTTGAACCAAACAATCCTTTCGTTCATAAAATCTTTGGGCAAGTGTTCGCGTGGAGGAGGCAACCTGACCTTGCTTTTCAGGCCTATAATCGCTCATTAGGATTGAATCCAAATGATGCTGAAACGCACAAACTCATTGGTGATCTATTTCTTTTTCTTCGAAAGTTTCCCGTTAAGGCTATACCTCCTTATACGCAATCATTACGTTTAAATCCCAATGATTTTGAAACGCATCAACGCTTAGCAAAGTGTTATGAAGAAACGGGTCAACTTGAACAAGCTGTACGTGAATACCAGGAAGCTCTTCGATTAGCTCCACCCGGCTTGAAGCGACCTGATCTTCATTACGCAATTGGCCAACTCGCTACGCGGCTGAATCAGCTTGTACTTGCCGAGCGTGCGTATGTGGAAGTATTGAAGATCAATCCTGCAGACCATGCGACTCGTTTTCTATTGAGCATCATTTATGAACGTGAGGGCAAGTTAGAAGCTGCCCGTCGCGAGTGTGGTTATGTTGTAGCGGCGACACCGAGCAATCAGGCTGCCCAGGCTATGTTGCAGAGGTTACAAAGCCAGTTGGGACGATAAGAGGATTATCTTATCTCTGCAACTGATCCGACGTAAGGGAGAAAGAGTAAATGAGTAGGCATAGTTATCAACCAGAAATGCGTCAAAGCATTGGTCGCTTTGCTTTCTCGATTCTCGGCGGCCTTTTGCTTGCATCTCAGCTTGTTTTACCTTTGACCACTTTCGCGTTCTCAACTCGAACAGCGAACAGTTCTGATCCGCCAACCTCACAATCTCTTGCGCTGTCCGAAGTCTCAGTCGTGCGCCTGGTATATAGTTTCAGTGCAAAACCAGCTTCAAAAGGAACAACTGCGGGAACTCAGGTGCTTTGTACAGGCCTGGGAGTGCTGGTAAAAAGCTTTCCTGCTAGCAGTCCTTCTACCCTCAATGCCTGGGTTTTAACTGATGGGAGCCTTCTGAATACAGTACCTGCTGCATGTGCCCCGACTGGATCTAGTTCTCGCGGGAAAACTTCGACGGCCTATACTCTGTCGTCCATCAATGTGTATGCCAACAATGTCTATACTGGCAATGTTTCTACGAATGCTTTGCTCGGTAGATATACCGCTGCTCCCGTCAGTGGGTTTTTGTGTTTTGCTACACCTTGTACGAATGGAGCATTCCTTTTTTCTTTTCATACTGACCAGCTACAGCCTACCCTGGACGTTGCTACTACGAATACGACCCAACAGTTTGGCATTGCACTGACTTCTCAATCCTCACTAACGGCTCGTCCACCGGTGCCACTTGCAAGTACAGCTGCGGCGTTAGCTTTTCTCAATCCCACGGCGGTCATGCCCGATGCAATAAACAATCAGAATGAAGTTGGGATGCCCTATATCAACACCAACGGACAAATGGTTGCTATGCAACTGCAGAACAATGTATCGTTGACTTCTTCCGATTACAATGCATTTGCGGCTCAACGATCGATCTTCGCTCCTATTCCTCCTAACCCGTTGCAAACAGCCTGGGAGAATGGGATAGCAGCCTATTATAGTCAGAACTATCATGATGCGATCACAGACTTTCAAAATGTTGAAAGTTTGAATCCTCATTTCATTGCGGCCAAAACGTTTGCACTGAGTGCAACTGCTCTCAGCAATTCACAGAGCAAGTCTGCAGGCGGGACCCCAGTTCCTGCAACTGAAAACTCCACTTTCTTTGGTATTCCAAAATCAACTTTCTTCATTGTAGGAATTGTGGCGGGATTTTTGCTGCTTATTTTGCTACTAATAATTGTGAGCGTATGGGCGCGGCGTAGACATGAACTCGCTCGTTTTAAAGCGGAACAAGCGGAAGCGCAGCGGAACGCCGAAAAAGAAGTGCAACAGCTTCAACTTCCCAGGACAACGGGGAATCTTCAGACACTTTCAACCGAGTTACCTTGTCCAAATTGCGGAACACTGATACGATCAACAGAGAGCATTTGCCCACATTGTGGAGTACTGCTTTCGGCTTCTGCCTCGGGTCTACATTTGCAGACTATGCCTTTGTCACAAGCAACAACGCAATCCCAAGCCAACTATCCGCAATCTTCTGGAACTCCATCTCCCTCGATTAGTGAACTCCCAACCATAGAGTTTTCACCCGCGATTGGGTCGAAAGACTCTGATGCAACCTTACCTTATGGTATCGAACAGCTTCAAAGTCGTAATTTAAGTCTGGCGGTAGGCTATCTTACAGATCCGGGTATTAAACGTAAACATAAGCCAAATGAAGATAGCCTCTTTGCTATGCAGGGTACCGAGACCTACAATTCACTACCTCAGGAATTTGGGCTCTTTGTAGTGGCCGATGGCATGGGAGGCCATGCGAATGGTCAGAATGCTAGCCGCATGGCTATACAGACTATTATCGATTATATGCTGCCCAAAATCTCAGAGAATAAACAAATGGGAGATGAGGCATTCGCGAAGCTTTTACGCGATGGTGTGCAATGCGCCAACCAGGCTGTCCACCATCGTAACCTGGAAGAACGAGCTGATATGGGTACAACTATGACCGCTGCTCTCGTTTTTGGTCCCACTGCATATATAGCGAATGTTGGAGATAGCCGAACGTATCTGTATAGAGAGCCAGGTGGACTTACAAAGGTTACACATGACCATTCTGTGGTTGCCAGTTTGGTAGAGGCCGGTATTATCAAACCAGATGATATTTATACACATCCAAAACGCAACCAGATCTATCGCAGTCTTGGTGAGAAACCAGTAGTTGATGTCGATTCTTTCATCGTGTCACTCAAGGCGGGTGATAAACTGCTACTCTGCTCCGATGGTTTGTGGGATATGGTACGTGACCCTGAAATTCAGCGACTCATGAGTGCTCCTACTCAGGATCCCTCAAAGACCGGTCAGACGTTGATCCAGGCAGCGCTTGATGGAGGTGGTGAAGATAATGTGAGTGTAATCGTTGTATCATTCTCTGATTCCGAGGTAAGCTCTTCCGGCCAGACAAGTATGAAAGGCGTTCAACTCCTGTACAAACCAGAAACTGTAACTGTGCCTGATTTGCCGCAAATGTAAATGCTGAAATTGTCGGGCATTCTTTCCTGTGCTATAATCACAATAGTACTCTTCGCCTCTTATATCGCAACTAATATTTGGAGGAAAGGCTCGTGTCAACACCTGCCAACGTCGCTTATTTATATGCTGCCATTTTGTTTGCCGCAGGCTTTCTTTTCGTAATAGTCACTATGGTGGCGTCTAACATTATAGCACCGCACGCACGCACGAAAGAAAAATTGCAAACCTATGAGTCCGGTGAGTCTCCCATCGGCTCCGCCTGGGTCCAATATCCCCTGGGCTTCTATATTTTTGCACTGTTATTTGTCGCTTTTGACGTAGATATTGTATTCATCATCGCATGGGCCGTAATTTTTAAGCAGTTGAGCTTCTTTGGATTCTTTGAAATCCTCTTCTTCATTCTGGTCCTCGCTCTTGGTCTGGTCTACGCCTGGCGCAAGGGAGTTATTAGATGGATCTAGTACCGCGCTCAAAAAGTTTACCTGTTACACCGGCTGGCTATCGTGATCAGAATGCTGCCCTCGCTCGTGATCTTGCTCCCGTCTCACAGATTACCGGTAAAGAGCTTTCACTGAAGACTATTAAAGGGGATTTTCTAGGGCTTGAGGTTGACAGCACGAATCTTGTAGCTGTCTGCCGTTTCTTGCGAGATCAACTTGGCTTCGATTTGCTAAGTTGCATATCTGGTGTAGATATGCTGGACCATATTGAAACAGTCTATCATGTCCGATCACTCACGCGCGGACAATTATTGCAAATCAAGGTTCGTTTGGATCATGAGAAACCAGAGGTAGATAGCGTTGTCTCTGTTTGGCCGACAGCAAACTGGTTAGAACGTGAAACGTATGATCTCTACGGCATCAAGTTTGCGGGGCATCCTGACTTACGACGAATGCTTCTGGATGACGATTTCGTGGGCTATCCTCTTCTCAAAAGCTTTCACCAGGTACCATTTACAGTGAAGGAACCTGCAACCACACAGGTTGATCCTAATATGGCAGTTGATGGTAGATATCAACAAAGAGGTGTAGAACACGTTGTCCGGAAAAAGCTGGGCCAGGGCAAAGAAGAGCGCCTGCACCCTGGCACCCCGACCTTTGGTCACTCATTTGAAGATTATCAGGACGAAACAAACCAGGAGCAAGTGACTGCAACAGGTAATCCTGAGCAAGCAAAGCCAGCACCTGAAAAGTGAGTAAGTGGAATGCCAAAAACTTATAAACGAAGAAAGGCGACAGGCAAAGCCAGCACAAGGCCGTCGCATGCTGCAAGCACCCAGGTGAGCGCTTCAAGTACGCACAAGGCGCCGGCAACTCCAGTGAGCAATGCGAATGCCAACGGCACTAATAGGATGCTCGCCAATCGGTCTTTTTTCTCTCCTAGAGTTGCTGGCCCACAAAGCCTCATTTTTCCGGCGATGATTGCTGCAGGTTGCTGGCTTATGGCCTACACCTTGATGTTTCTTACAAATGACACGAATCGGTATCTTATTGGTGGTCTGGCTGTGCTGATGGCCTTGCTCTGGACGTTTAGTTTTGGCATGCGCGTGCGCAAATTGCTGATTCAGCGACGACCAGGCTAAATGTTGTGGTGCAATAGTTGAAGAAAACAGGAGTGCAAAGGACAGAGTCCTTTGCCGGGGTGTGGGGATGCAATAGCGGGTCCCCACTTTTCTCCCTTATCCACCGCCAGAGGCGGCTGTAGAGGAAGAAGAATTAAATAGTTACAACGAATCATAGTATATAGTCTGTTTTCAGGCCAGATAAAGATCGAAATAGACAAAGAGGTAATCCATGGTTACAAATCAAGATAGCGAGGCGCTGACTGAGGATATCGAAGGATCTGAAGGTATCAAGACTCAGGAAATGCTGCTCAATATGGGCCCACAGCATCCCAGTACTCACGGGGTCTTGCGCCTGGTTCTTACGCTTGAAGGAGAAACCGTGGTGGACTGCACTCCAGTCATTGGGTATCTCCATCGAGGGATCGAGAAAATTTTGGAGAATCGACCTGTCATGGGTGGTATCCGCTATATGGATAACGCTGATTATCTCTCTCCCATGCTCAACGAAATTGCTTATGTAGGCGCAGTCGAGCAGTTAATGGGCTTAGAGCCACCACGAAGAGCGCAATATATCAGGTTATTGGTCGGTGAGATGCAACGTATTGCTAGCCACCTTGTAGCCATTGGCACATATGGGCTAGATCTTGGAGCATTTACTCCGGTTTTGTGGTGTTTCCGCGATCGCGAGGGAATTCTTTCTCTATTCGAAGCCCTGGGCGGGAGCCGCTTCAATGTCAATTACTTGCGTGTCGGTGGCGTGTTGCACGATTTTCCAAAAGGGTGGCTGAACGAATGCGTGGCTTTTCTCGATCAAGAGGAAAAGAATATGGCTGAGCTGGAAACCCTTCTTACTGGAAATGAAATATTCGATGCACGAACCCAGGGTGTAGGCTATATCGATCCGCAACAAGCTATTGCCTATGGGCTAACTGGTCCAAATGCTCGGGCCAGTGGTATTAACTGGGACCTGCGCGTCAATCGCCCCTACATGGCCTACCGCGAAGTACCTGTAAAGGTACAGGTGCGTCAGGAGGGCGACTGCTTTGCGCGTTATCGAGTACGCATGCAGGAAATTTGGGAGAGTATTCGCCTCTGTCGTGTAGCAATCGATAACATGCCGGGAGGGACTATTAGTACACGTACACCCATTGCGCTGCGCCCCCCCCGGGGCGAAACCTACTTTGCCATTGAGGGAAGTAAGGGAGAACTGGGTATTTACTTTATCAGTGATGGCAGTGAATATCCCTGGCGGGCAAAGATACGTGGCCCATCCTTTGTGAATTTACAAATCGTTCCCGAAATATTGCGTGGACATAAGATCAGTGATGTCATTGCTATTCTAGGTAGCACTGATCTCGTGCTTGGAGAAGTTGACCGCTAAAAAACTGCAAAGGTCCTTGTCTTGCTTCTGACAAAGTAGTCAGATCTCTTCAGGCGATTTATCGTTAGTGGAGTTATCGTATGTATAGAGTAATAATGGCTGATGACATAGGGAGCCAACTCATTAATGGCATCATCTCATGGTCCTTTTTACAGTTCATCATCGTCTTCATTTCTCTCTTTGGCTTCGTACTCACCAGTGCGGTCATCTTGGTCCTGGCAGAGCGCAAGATCATAGCTTGGGTGCAAGATCGTCTTGGGCCAATCCACACTGGCCCCTGGGGTTTGTTGCAGTCAGTTGCTGATGTTGGCAAACTACTTTTGAAAGAAGATATACACGCATCTTTAATTGATAAATCCCTTTTCTTGCTTGCGCCATCGGTATTCCTGGCTCCAGTCATTGCTGCTTTTGCTGTAATACCATTCTCACCATACTTACAACTACCAGGGACGGCCCTCGCTACCGGTATCGTCTACTATGTAGCAATGAGTTCGATTGATATTGTCGCTATAGTGATGTCCGGCTGGAGTTCAAACAATAAATACTCGCTCATAGGAGGGCTGCGAGGTGCGGCTCAGATGATCTCCTATGAGTTACCCCTCGTGTTATCGCTGGTTGGTGTCGTGATGCTTACAAGCGTTCTAGCTAATTCTGGAATTGGTACAATCTCTACCCAACAGATGATAAATTATCAAAGTAGCAGTTCGTGGCCTGGAAAAGGTATTCCCTTCTGGGATTTCATTTTCCAGGGATTTACACCGTGGGCCTGGTTTGTTCTGGTCCAACCCTTAATGTTCGTCATTTATTATATCTGCGGACTGGCTGAGACGAATCGTCCTCCATTCGATTTACCTGAGGCAGAGTCTGAACTCGTTGCTGGTTACCTCACCGAGTACAGTGGTATGCGCTGGGGTTTATTCTTCCTTGGTGAATATGGCAACATGACCATCGTCTCGGCAATTGCTGCTACACTCTTCCTGGGTGGTTGGTCAGGCCCTGGTGTCGGTTTTTTAACCACTCCAGGCATGGCTTTTGGTTGGCAAGTTCTTGGCAACATCCTCGGCATTGGCTACTTTCTCATCAAAGTCTACTCGCTCTGTTTCGTCTTTATCTGGGTTCGTAGCACCTTGCCTCGCCTTCGCGCAGACCAGCTTATGCAGTTTACCTGGTTGATACTTATTCCAGTTACTCTAGGTAATATCCTGCTAACAGCCCTGATCTATCTCATTCTAAACAGCTTTGGCCTGTCTAACCTGTTCTTCCTCATCGTTCTAGGCGTAGTAAACTTTATCCTGCTTGGAGGTTTCATCTTGATTATCAGTCGTGCTACGGTTGCTACGACTCGCCATGCACAAGCACCGGCTATTCTCGCCCAACGCCGTGCAGCGGCAGCACAACTTCCTGAGCGAGCGGGTGTGATTAGTGGCCCTCAAAATTAACCGTCTATGCTAAGATAGGAGACCTTTCGCACAATTCGTCGCAGTTTTATCATGAAAATGGAGAGACTGCGACGAATTGTACTAATTTGGTAGACAACACTTACTCATTGAAAGTGGTAACAACAGTAACTAACGTGAGTAGGGGATAAGCTAAGCCTCCGTAAGTATGGGAAGGTGCAGTCCGTGGGTCACCAGCAGGTGCTGAGCCAGGGGTTGGGAGAGATAGCCTTTATCCCCAAAGAGTTTTCCCACGAGTCCTTTGGCCAGCTTAGGAATGGGATCCCGATCATCGACGTTGCCGGGCGTAGGGCAAAAGGCCAACACCTCACCCTGGTCATTGACGAACAGGGCAACGGCACGGTGACCGACCAGTGGTTGTATCAACTGATCCGGCAATCTGGGCACATTGCTGATCGCCAGTTCGAGATCGAGTTTCTCGATGCGGGCGTGGAGGCATTTATGTTCACCTTCGGCTGATCCACGGCAGAGGCTCTTCACCCGATCACCGCATTTCAATTGCTGGCCCAAGCCCAAGGAAAGAACTCTATGCTGCCAAGAACAACACGATTCAAGAAATTATTGTTAAACAATCAAGGCTGTAGAATCAGTCTAATTCACCCCTCGTATCTTTAAAATTACCAGCGATAACAAAATACCAGCAAGCGAACCTGCTATTACTTGCGAAACTGTATGACGGCGTAGAACCACTCGCGACCAGCTCACTAAGATGAGCAATACAAAAAGTGGTAGCATCACAGCTCCATACAACACAGTAAGCATGGTTGCAACACCACCCAATGATGAAGCGTGCATGCTGATCTTCCACCAGAATGTGATCACCATCATGATGATGCCGCTAAAAACTGTAATGATCATCACAGTTTGCAGATTCCTCGGTCCGTTAGTCAGTGTAAGCACAAGCCATCCAATCATGACCGAAACAATTCCAAAGATAAATGGTCCGGCTCGCTGGGTTCGGCGGCTAACATCAATATCAGATAGTTTACCCAGTCGCACACCAATAATGATATAAAGTAGGGGTCCTACACTAAGAAAGAAAAGAGTGATACAGGCATAGATCAAGGCTGATAGTTGATCTTGAGTCTGGTAGAAAGCTACCAATAATATAAAAGGTAAAGAAATCGTTGCGGGTGCCAGGATGTAAGACACATAACGAGCGATACGCATTCGTCTTGTATTCGTGCCTGGCGCCTCAATTATTGTTTGTTCGTCGGCGCCGTCAGTCAATTGTTCCTGCATGAATCTCCCTTGTTATCATCTAGCTTGATGGACGTGAATGGAATAGCCTAAGAGCTTGCGTGCAACATTACTGAAAACCTCAGCGTCTCCACTACACCACACCTCGAGATTTCCAATATGCGCGTCGTTCATATTTTCAGGTTGAATCAATCCTTCAGCATCCAACACATTATGTGTTTGGCGAGCAACCGCAGCGCCACTATCAATGATGTCTATCCTGTGGTATGTAACACGTTCAATAACGGATTTTAGCGCGGGAAAATGAGTACATCCCAATACGATTACATCGACATCTTCTATTAATATCGGATGCAAAGCCTGTTTTACTGCCTCTTCGACGACTGGACCATCTATTTCTCCCTGTTCAACCAGGGTCACAAGTTCGGGACAGGCAATAGGGTATGCTTGTACTCCACCTGTAAATTCATCGATTAGTTGTTTCAGGTAGGTTGCTTTGGCTGCCTGATTGGTAGCGGCAATACCTATACGCCCTTTTTTTGTGGCACGCACGGCTGGCTTCACCGCCGGAACGACACCTACAAATCGTATGGACGTAAAAGTGGCGCGTAAATTATTGAGTGCCGCTTGGGAGGCTGTATTACAGGCTACTACGATGAGTTTGACTCCCTGCCCAATCAGAAAACTACATGCTTGAATCGACAGTTCTATTATTTCGGCTTCACTGCGTGTACCATAGGGACAATTCGCTGTATCGCCGAAATAGATATAGTTTTCATAAGGCAATTCTTGTCGTAGAGCTGAGAGAATCGTTAGTCCTCCTACCCCCGAATCAAAGACCCCGATAGGAGCCTCCGCTATTCCTGATAAACTGGACTTTTCCTGGTCAAGTGTATGTAGGCTGCGTTCAGAATCGCGAGCAGGTTGTGTGATGTGCCGCTGCTCTGTATCCTGATTCCAATAATTCATATTCACGATGTATTCTACTCGATACTACGAAACTCGTGCTGTTCGCCAAAAACATGGCGCATAGCATCACTAATCTCACCAAGAGTTGCGTATGCTTCAACAGCGTCAATAATCAGGGGCATCAAGTTATGGGTGCCCCTGGCTCCTCTCTCGAGGGCTGCTAAAACATGTTGCACCTGTTCGTTGTCTCGCTTCTGACGTAGCAGTGCTAACTTTGCCGCCTGCCGCTTTCCAACTTCAGGGTCGACACGCAATAACGTTGGCCGCTCTTCGTTTTCCATTATAAAACGGTTAACCCCAACTACAACAGTTCGTTCCTCTTCTAAAGTACGTTGATATGTATATGCTGCTTGTTCAATCTCTGCCTGCATAAAACCATGTTCAATAGCATGTACGCTGCCCCCCAGGTCGTCTATTCGCTGTATGTAATCCCATGCCTGCTCCTCAATGCCATTCGTAAGGTATTCGACATAATATGAGCCAGCAAGTGGGTCTACAACATCTGCTACACCGCTTTCGTAACCCAGGATTTGTTGTGTGCGAAGTGCTATTCGCACAGCCTCTTCAGTCGGAAGCGAAAGCGCCTCATCTTTGGAATTCGTATGTAAAGACTGTGTGCCTCCGAGTACAGCCGCAAGGGCCTGATATGCAGTGCGTACAATATTATTATCAGGCTGTTGAGCAGTTAATGTCGAACCTGCTGTCTGGGTGTGGAAGCGTAGCATCATTGAACGCGGGTCTTGCGCTTGGAAGCGATTCCTCATAATCTGCGCCCACATGCGTCGGGCAGCGCGGAATTTGGCGACCTCTTCAAATAGATTATTGTGGCTGTTGAAAAAGAATGAAAGCTGTCCCGCGAACGCGTCAACATCTAACCCGGCGTCAATCGCTGCTTGCACATAACTGATGGCATTGGAAAGCGTAAATGCTACCTCTTGTACAGCCGTCGAACCCGCTTCTCGCACATGATAACCACTAATGCTAATGGTATTCCAACGAGGCAAATTATCAGCGCAGAAACGAAAGATATCGGTTATGATGCGCATTGAGTGCTGGGGGGGATAAATATATGTACCGCGTGCAATATACTCCTTCAATACATCATTCTGCACTGTTCCGCTTAGCTTGCGCATATCTGCGCCTTGTTTTTTCGCGACAGCGATATAAAGGCCAAGCAAAATGCTGGCTGTGGCATTGATCGTCATCGATGTGCTGATTCGTTCCAGCGGTAAACCACTAAGTAAGATCTCCATATCTTCGAGACTGGATATAGAAACACCTACTTTCCCGACTTCCCCTTCTGACAAAGAATGATCAGCATCGTACCCCATTTGTGTAGGGAGGTCGAAAGCGACAGAAAGGCCAGTTGTCCCTTGCGAAAGCAAATAATGGTACCGTTTGTTGGATTCCTCAGCCGTAGCAAATCCTGCATACTGGCGCATCGTCCATAGGCGTGATCGGTACATGCCTGGATGAATTCCACGGGTAAAAGGAAATTCGCCGGGGTAGCCTAGTTTAGCTTGCATATCGAGGTCTGTTAGATCCTCTTCTGTGGCCAGATCGGGTACTTCAATATCCGAGCTTGTTGAAAAGTGTTGTTTTCGCTCCTCGGTCTTTTCTTTCGCTTTGCGGGCTGTAGTATTGCGCCATTCATCAGCGCTTTTACTTTCTTGCAACTTCATGCAAATCCTCCCTCAGTTTGCCAATGCATTATAACATGTCAAGAACTCCCGCCTCAAGGCAGGGAGCTTGCGTCTCACCCGTAACAGGCGAACGCGATAGGCTGCTTGACGACAGCCCACTAGCCAGAGGTGTACCGAGGCTAGCAAGGTACTTTTGCTTGATATTGTGTGCCGCATTGAGATCGGCATTCAAGCAATACCCACACTTTCGACAGAGGAAGAGACTTTGAGACCGACGATTGTTACGGGCTTGGTGCCCACAGCGACTACAAGTTTGCGAGGTATGACGCGGGTCAATCTTGACCACGGTGTTACCACGTTCTTGAGCTTTGTAGGCAATGAAGTCGTACAGTTGGGCAAACGTCCAACTGTGCAAGCGCCCTTTGGTCTCTTTCTTCCCGATCTTGGAGCCTTCACGAATATTGGCGAGGTTCTCAAGGACAATCGTTGCCCCAGGTTGGGAGTTCTGTACGATGCGTTTGGAGAGGACTTGATCTGCGTCCCGGTGGAAATGAGTTTGCTTGCGAGACAACTTCTTGAGATGTCTCTTCGCGTTCTGCGATCCTTTGGACTGCAACTTTCTGCGGATACGGAAGTAGCGACGGTCAACCTCTTTCCAATGCTTGCTTCCCAGAAACCGACTTTTGGAAGTGACAGCAGGGCGATTAAGTCCCAGGTCAACCCCGATAACTTCAGGTCCTTTGGGAATATCAGGTTCAGGGACCCTGACCACGACATGCAGCCAAAACTCCCCTTTGCGGGAACAGAGGTCTGCGGTGGCAATCGGGTGCCCTGCATACTGTGTACTGAAGTGAGGTACGGTGAAAGGGATCGTCA